>JAISJB010000005.1 GCA_031261715.1 Endomicrobium sp. | reverse complement strand
TGGTGTTTCGGTTGTCCCGCCAGGGGCATTGCCGAGTAGCCAAGTGTGGATATGATAAACGCTGAAAGCATATAAGTGTGAAGCTTACCTCAAGATAAGGTTTCCCTGAAGGGCACTTGTAGACTACAAGTTTGATAGGCTAGGAGTGTAAATGTAGTAATACAGTTAGCTAACTAGTACTAATTGCCCGTTCGGCTTGATTATAGTTTTATTATCTATGATTTACCAATATTTACATACAAGATTAATATAGAGTTTCTATAAAAAATAATTAATTTTTTATTCCGGTGGTTATTCCGATGGTGTTACACCCGATCCCATTCCGAACTCGGAAGTTAAGCCCATCAGGGCCGATGGTACTTGGATTGCAGAATCCTGGGAGAGTAGGTCGCTGCCGGAATTTCTTTTTTTATTGTGTACATTTTTTAACTGTTTTTATTTACATAATTAATGTTAAGTCAAAAAATTAGGAGTGTTAAAGTATAAGATTATGTCAGATTTAAAAAAACAAAAAATAGTAAGTAGCCTAATACAACAATTTAAAACTATGAAAGGGTTTGTTATAACTGAGTATAAAGGATTAAATGTTAAGGATGTTGCTATATTACGTGAGCAACTGACGTTAATAAATAGTAAATATATAGTTGTTAAAAATAGTTTAGCTAAAATAGCTTTAAAACGAATTGATATTAATATTGACAATAGGATTTTTGTTGGCCCTATTGCAATTATAATTAATAAGAATGATGATATTATTCCTATGACAAAATTTATTGTAAAGTTTACAAATATATATAAAGAGTTTAAAGTAAAAGTTGCTTTTTTAGATGGAATTTATATGAATCAAGAAAATATTAAACAATTGTCTTGTATTGATTCTAAAGAAGTATTAATGATCAATGTTATAAATAGTTTAAAAATGCCTATTGTAAACTTAATATATGTTCTTACAAATAATATTAATAGGTTTATTATGCTTATAAAACTAAAAAGTCAAACTAACTAGTTTTTCATATTATCATTTTTGATTTTATAAAAGAAAAATGGAGGATAAATAAATAAGATGGCAGAGTTTTCAAAAGATAAATTAATTGATATAATTTCTTCGTTATCAGTTTTAGAATTATCTGAACTTGTAAAAGCTTTAGAAAATAAATTTGGTATAGTAGCAAATCAACAAGTATTTACAAATTCTTCTACAGTTGCAAATAATGATGTTCAAAATAAGACAACAAAAACAGAACAAACTGAATTTGATATTATTTTGACCAATATAGGCAACAGTAAAATAAATGTTATAAAAATTGTTAGAGAAATAACAAATTTAGGGTTAAAAGAATCTAAAGACCTTGTTGAAGGAGCTCCTAAACTATTGAAAGCAAAGGTATCTAAGACTGAAGCGGAAGAAATTAAGAAAAAACTTAATGATGTAGGAGCTATTGTGGAATTTAAATAATTGAAAATATACATTATAATAAAATACCTTTTCTTGTAGGCATCTTTTCTAAAGAAACATTATTTTATGAAATATGATTTTTGTATTTGTTTTTGTTATAAATAAAGGTAAAAAAAATAAATGAATAACAATAAAGTTAATTTTGGCAAAATAAAAATATTAATAGATCCACCGTTTCTTTTAAAAATGCAAAAAGATTCTTTTGATAGATTTTTGCAACAAGACACTTTGTACAATAAGAGAAAGTTAGAAGGATTAGAAGAAGTATTACAAGATATTTTTCCATTAAAAAGTTCTGATGGAACATTAGTGTTAGAATATATATCATATTCTTTGGGCCCTCCTAGATATTCTGTAGAAGAATCTATAATACGCAATTTAACTTATGCTAAACCATTAAAAGTAAGATTAAAACTTATTAATAATGAACAAGCGACACAAGTTGAACAAGAAGTCTACTTTGGAGATTTGCCTATTATGACTGATACTGCTACGTTTGTTATTAATGGAGCAGAACGTGTGGTTGTTAGTCAGATTCATCGTTCTCCAGGTATTATATTCGAAGATGATGATGAAAAAAGAACTAGTTTTATAGGAAAACCGTTATATTCTGCAAAAATTATACCTTATAGAGGTGCATGGCTTGAATTTGAATTTGATCAAAATGAAATTTTGAATGTAAGAATTGATCGTAAGAAAAAAATTTTGGTGTCAACATTTCTTCGTGCAATAGGGTTTGAAACAGATAATGATATTTTGAATCTATTTAGTGAATCTCATATAATAAAATTAAAAGACAATATCAACGAGATATTATCACCAAATATCATTTCTGAAAATATTTTTGATACTAATGGAACAAAACTTGTATCTAATGGACAGGAATTAACAAATGAAATAATAGCAAAATTAAAAGGGAAAAATATTACTGAAGTTGCAGTATTTAAAGATATATCTATCTTGTTAACAATAAAGAAAGATCACATTAAAACCAAAAAAGACGCTCTAAACTATATATATAAAATTTTTAAAACACAAGATTTCATTATACAATCAAAAGTTGATAATTTTTTGGAGGCACTTTTTTTTCAATCTACGAAAAAATATGATTTAACAGCTGTTGGTAGATACAAATTAATAAGAAAACTCAATCCTATCTTGAATTATTATAGTAAGAAATTGAACTTATCATTACCTACAAAATCTAAACGTACACTTGATAAATTAGATATTGTAGCAACTATTAAATATTTACTTAAACTTCATAATGGAGATACTGATTTTGTTACAATTGAGAATAATAATACATATGATGAACAAAAAAAATCAAACATATTTAAATTAAGTTTAGATGACATAGATCATTTAGGAAATAGGCGTATTCGTGCTGTTGGCGAACTATTAGAAAATCAAATTCGCATTGGACTTATACAAATGACACGCTTCATTAGGGATCGTATGAATAATAGCCAAGATAAAATCAATTTAACTCCTAAATCACTTGTTAATGTTACACAATTTACAATACAAATAAAGAAATTTTTTGGAACTTCACGCCTTTCTCAATTCATGGACCAAATCAATCCATTAGCTGAACTTACACATAAACGTCGTTTGTCTGCCTTAGGGCCGGGTGGGTTAAATAGAAAAAGAGCTGGATTTGAAGTTAGAGATGTTCATCATACTCACTATGGTAGAATATGTCCCATTGAAACTCCTGAAGGCCCAAATATTGGATTAATAACTTCGTTATCTACTTTTGCAAGGATAAATATTTATGGTTTAATTGAAACTCCATATAAAAAAGTTCAAAATGGTGTAGCTACTAATCAAATAGAGTATTTAACTGCAGATGAAGAAGATGAATTTTTTGTTGCTCAAGCTAATACTCAATTAGATCAAAATGGAAAAATAGTATCTGATTTAGTACAGGGGCGTAAATGGGATGATTTTTTATTTAGACCTCCTAGTGAAGTGGATTACATGGATATATCCCCCATGCAGGTGATATCAATTTCAGCTGCTTTAATTCCTTTCCTAGAACATGATGATGCAAATAGAGCATTAATGGGTTGCAATATGCAACGTCAAGGAGTTCCACTACTTATCACTGAAGAACCTATAGTTGCTACTGGCATTGAACATAAAGTTGCAAAAGATTCTGGTGTAGTTGTTATTGCTAATTCTAATGGAAAAATTGTCTCAGTTTCATCAAAAGAAATAATAGTATATACTGATAAACATCAAATTGAAGCATATAAATTAAAAAAATATTTACGTTCAAATCAAGATACTTGTATAAATCAAAAACCACTAGTTAATTTAAATGATTATGTTAAAAAAGGACAGATAATAGCAGATGGGCCAGCTACATGCAATGGACAATTAGCCTTAGGGCAAAATCTTTTAGTTGCTTATATGCCATGGGATGGATACAATTTTGAAGATGCCATGTTATTGTCAGAAAAAATAATAATGGAAGATAGACTTACATCTATTCATATTAAAGAATTTAAAATTGAAGCACGAGATATTAAAGGTAATCCTGAAGAAATTACTAGAGATATACCAAATGTTGGATCTGAAGATTTATTAAATTTAGATGAAAATGGAATTATAAAAGTAGGTGCTACTGTACAAAAAGGCGATATATTAGTAGGTAAAACAATTCCAAAGAGTGAACAGCAAATTACTCCTGAAGAAAGATTATTAAAAGTATTGTTTGGAAAAAAAGCTGAAGATGTACAAGATGCATCATTAAGAGTACCACCTGGTATAACTGGTAAAGTTATTGCTGTTAGAACATTTATTAGATCAGAAAAATTGACTGAAAAAGATAAGCAAGCTAAAAAGCATGATATAGATAATATATATAAATTAACTAAATGTAAACTTAACAAAAGCAAACAAGAGCGTCTAAGAGTGGCTATAACTCAACAAGAAATTAATGAAATAGAAGCTTTATATCGCTTTAAAGAACAAGAATTACTTAACTACTATAACATAGAAAATGACAAACTTAATAAAGGAGATGAATTACCAATATCAGTTAACAAAACTGTAAAAGTATATATTGCTTCAAAATTAAAGGTACAAGTTGGCGACAAACTAGCTGGTAGACATGGTAATAAAGGCATTGTAGCTAAAATATTGCCTATTGAAGATATGCCTAGACTACCAGATGGGACTCCTGTAGATTGTGTATTGTCTCCATTGTCAATTCCTTCTAGAATGAATGTTGGACAACTTCTTGAAGTTATGCTTGGATGGGCAGGAACAGAACTAGAGACACAAATGATTACTCCTGTATTTGATGGTGCTAATGAAAAACAAATAAATGAATATGTTAATAAAGCAAGAATGAAAATAATTTCAGAAGTTAAAGAGAAGGTAATAAAACAAAATGGAAATAAGAATAATATTAAGAATTCTTTAAATAAGATTATTTTTAATAATATACCTACTACTAATTGCAAAGTTACACTTTATGACGGAAGAACGGGACAACCATTTATGGAAAAAGTAACTATAGGAATTATGTATATTATGAAATTAAATCATTTAGTAGAGGACAAAATGCATGCAAGATCAACTGGGCCATATTCATTAATTACAAGGCAACCATTAGGTGGCAAAGCTCAATTTGGAGGGCAACGCTTTGGAGAAATGGAAGTGTGGGCACTAGAAGGATATGGTGCAGCATATACATTACAAGAATTTTTAACTGTTAAATCTGATGATGTTGAAGGTAGGATACAAATGTATGATTCAATAGTTAAAGGAGAAACAATATCAAAACCTGGAACTCCGGAATCATTTAAAGTTTTAGTAAGTGAATTAAGAGCTCTAAGTTTAAATGTTGAATTATTAAAAGATAAATTAGATAAAGAAAAAAAATAAAAGGTGCTAAAAATATATGGCCAGACTAAATAATACTCAACATCGTAAAAAAAAGTTTAATGAATTAAATTTTAAAGATTTTGATGCTATTAAAATGACTGTTGCTAGCCCAGATCAAATAAAAAATTGGTCTTACGGAGAAGTAAAAAAGCCAGAAACAATTAATTATAGAACATTTAAACCTGAAAGGGATGGTTTGTTTTGCGATAGAATTTTTGGACCAATAAAAAATTGGGAATGCCATTGTGGAAAATATAAATATATCAAACATAAAGGAACAATATGTGATAGATGTGGAGTAGAAGTTACTGAATCAAAAGTTAGAAGAGAAAGGTTTGGACATATTGAACTTGCAGTTCCTGTAGCCCATTTATGGTTTTTAAAAAAGTCTCCATCACGAATTGGAATACTGCTGAATATGAAAATTTCTGATTTAGATAAGGTTATTTATTATACCAGATATATAGTACTAAAAGAAATTAAAGATCATTTAGAATATTTTCCTATCCTTAATAAAGGAATGTTATTAAGAAGGGAAGAGTATAACTTATTTAAGCTTGGAATAAATAATTCAACAGTAAAAGAAGAATTTAAAAATATTATTGATGGTATGATTACTAGTAAATTAGTTTTTAATTCAAATAATAAAGAAGATATATTGAAGGACATTATAAAGTTACTAAAAAATCAAGTTCATATTTCAAAACGTGATGATATAGCAAAAAAAATTTTAGAAGATATAGAACAAGGATGTAATTATTATAAAGTTTACTTTCAAGCACATGTAATGTATTCTTATGAAAACATTTCTACATTGCAATCAAACAAATTATATAAAATACTGTTAGAAAATTTTAATGTAGATGATCATAATATATTAATAACTAAATATGATAAAAAAATAAAAATAGAATTCTTTGATGTGAAGTATAATGATTTATTTAATACTATGAGGCAGTCTGCAACGTGTTTAAGTGAATACGAACAGTACTTAAATATTGTTAATATAAAAAATAATATACCATTTATTAAAACTTTTACAAATTCTGAAAATTACTGTATACTTGATGAAAATTTAATAAAAAGTTTTAACGAAGGATTTAGTAACAACTTAAGAGTTGATATTGGAGCAGTTGGTATACGAAAACTTTTAGAAAGTATTGATTTAAAATCTGAAGCTGATAATATATCTAGCGCTGTTAAAAAAGTTAAATCTGATTCTGAGAGGTCTAAACTTATTAGAAAACTTAGAATAATAGAAGGTTTTTTGCATTCTAACTCAAGACCAGAATGGATGATTTTGACTGTTTTGCCAGTGTTACCGCCTGATTTAAGGCCATTAGTCGCTTTAGATGGTGGCAGATTTGCGTCATCTGATTTAAATGATTTGTATAGACGAATTATAAATAGAAATAATAGATTACGCCATATAGAACAACTAAAAGCCCCACTAGTTATGATTAATAACGAAAAGAGGCTTTTACAAGAAGCTGTTGATGCTTTAATAGATAATGACTTAAGGGTTACTCCTGTAACTGGTGCAGGAAATAGAAATCTAAAATCCTTATCTGAATCACTAAAAGGTAAGCAAGGACGATTTAGACAAAATTTACTAGGTAAGCGTGTTGATTATTCTGGCCGTAGTGTTATTGTTGTTGGCCCAAATTTAAAATTAAATCAGTGTGGATTACCTAAAGAAATGGCTTTGGAAATTTTCAAACCTTTCATAATAAGAGAATTAGTAAAGCAAGAAAACATGACATTTCGAGCAGCAAGAAAGATGTTAGAAAAAAACGATGTTAGAGTATGGAATATACTTGCTAATATTGTTAAAGAGTATAATGTGTTATTAAATCGAGCCCCTACGCTACATAGATTAAGTATACAAGCTTTTAATCCTGTTTTAGTTGATGGGAAATCAATACAATTACATCCTTTAACATGTGCTGCTTTTAATGCAGATTTCGATGGTGACCAAATGGCTATTCATTTACCTATGTCTATTGAAGCTCAAATAGAAGCTAAGGTTTTAATGATGGCTACACGTAATATTTTATCTCCAGCTTCTGGAAAGCCTATTATGATTCCTTCGCAAGATATGATATTAGGTATATGCTATTTAACAAAAGAAAAAAATGGAGTGTTTGGAGAAGGAAGAATATTTTCATCAATAGATGAAGTAATTTATGCTTATCAATCTAATGTAATAGATTTACATGCTAAAATAAAAGTTTTCGGTATTACTAATTTGTGTAATAGTACACTTCATAATAAATCACAATTGATTTTTGACGTAAATTTACAAAATAATAGTAATACAAATACAAACCTTGATTATACAACTGTAGGTAGAATTATATTTAATGAAAATCTTCCTAAAAATAATGATGGTTCTTATGTTTTAGGTTACAAAAATATTAATATAACAAAAAAAGAACTGGCTACTATAATTAATCGTTGTTATATAGAATTAGGTGAATATGCAACTGTAATGTTATTGGATAATATGAAAAAGATAGGATATCAATATGCTACTTTAGCTGGAATATCTATTTCAATTGATGAAATGAAAATTCCACTTAAAAAAGAAAATATGATTAATAAAGCTAAAATTGAAATAAAGGAAATTGAAAAACAGGCAAGATTTGGGTTAATAACAGAATCAGAACGTTATAATAAAATTATTGATATTTGGACAAAAGTGACTGATGAAGTAGCTGACATAATGTTTGATGAAATGAAGAAACAAGAAACAGAATCTTATAAAATAGGTGAAGGACGCTTTAATTCTGTTTTTATGATGGCTGATTCTGGAGCTAGAGGCTCAAGACAACAAGTGCGACAACTAGCTGGTATGAGAGGATTAATGGCTAAACCTCAAAAAAAATTAACTGGTAGAGTAGGAGAAATTATTGAAACACCAATAATTGCAAATTTTAGAGAAGGCCTTAGTGTATTGGAATATTTTATTTCTACACATGGAGGGCGTAAAGGTTTAGCTGATACTGCCTTAAAAACTGCAGAAGCTGGTTATCTTACAAGAAGATTAGTTGACGTTGCGCATGATATTGTAATTAAAGAAGAAGATTGTGGAACTTTAAATGGAATTTTTGTTGGTACATTATATAATGGAGATGAAATTGTAGAAAAAATAGATGATAGAGTCGTTGGGCGAATAGCATTAGATGATGTTGTAGATGTTATTCATGACAAAATTATAATAAAAAAAGGCGAACTTATTACTAAAGTTAAAATTGATGAACTTATTAAAGCTGGAATTGATAAAATAGGAATTAGAAGTATTTTAACATGTGAGTCTACATATGGAGTATGTTCAAAATGTTATGGAAGCGATCTTGCTACTGGTAAACAAGTAGAACAAGGTGAAGCTGTTGGAATAATTGCAGCTCAATCGATTGGTGAACCAGGAACACAACTAACTTTAAGGACATTTCATATAGGAGGAGCAGCTAGTCGTGTTGTTCAGCGTTCAGAAATATATGCTGAAAATGATGGAGAAGTAGAATATCATAATTTGAAGGTTATACAGAATAATAAAGGTGATACTATAGTTTTAAGTAGAAATACTGAACTTACTTACACTGAATTTTCTGGTTACAGAAAATTAATCTATCAAATACCTTATGGGTCTACTATCAAAGTTAAAAATAAACAAAAAATTCAAATAAATATAGATTCTAAATCCGGTATGAAAAAAAATGTATTAATAGCTAAATGGGATCCTCATTCTAAACCTATTATTTCAGAATTTAATGGTTTTATATATTTCATAGATATACAAGAGGGAGTTACTTTACAAAAAGATAAATCTAGAATAACTGGCCAAATAGAACGCGTGATTATTGAACGTTCATTTGATAAAAAAAATCCAAGAATTGTAATCAAGGGATATGATAATAATATACTGATAGAGTATCCTTTACCTATAGGGACAAATTTAGTTGCTTATGATGGGGATAGAGTCAATGTTGGAGACATTTTAGCTAAGATTCCACAAGAATTTTCTAAATCTAAAGACATTACTGGTGGGTTGCCTAGAGTAGCTGAGCTTTTTGAAGCTCGGAAACCTAAAGATGTAGCTATTATTTCAGATATCGATGGAATCATTCACTTATGTGGAAATACTTCAAGAGGCAATATTAAAATAGAAGTAAGAAATCATGAAACAAATATAAAGAAAAGTTATATTATTCCTACAGGACGTCATATAATTGTTTATGAAGGGGATAAAGTTAATGAAGGTGATGCCCTTTCAGATGGAGCAATTAATCCACATGACATATTAAAAGTGAAAGGGCCTAAAGAAGTTCAAGAATATTTAGTAAATGAGATTCAACAAATATATAGATTACAAGGTGTGACTATCAATGATAAACATATTGAAATAATAGTAAAACAAATGTTATCTAATGTAAAAATTGTAGATTCAGGAGATAGTAAATATTTAAATGGAGAAATTATTTCAAAGTATAAATATGAAGAAGAATGTAGCCATATAAAAAGTAACTATGGTAAACTACCTAGTGCACAACCAATACTGTTAGGAATTACGAAAGCCTCACTGTCATCTAGTTCATTTATTTCTGCAGCTTCATTTCAAGAAACTACTAGAATTTTAACTGAAGCTGCTGTTTTTGGACAAATTGATAATTTAAGAGGACTAAAAGAAAATGTATCTATAGGCCATTTAATACCAGCTGGTACAGGATTTAGAAAAGAAAAAATATAAAACATTAAGGGATATAAATAAGCTTATGCCAACAATAAAGCAATTAGTTGAAAGGGGTCGTAAACATTTAAAAATTAAAACTAAGTCACCAGCACTAATGAATTGCCCACAAAGGAAAGGAGTTTGTATAAAGGTGTATACTATTACGCCAAAGAAACCTAACTCTGCTTTAAGAAAAGTTGCTAGAGTCAGGTTAACATCAGGTTATGAAGTTTCTTCATATATTCCTGGTGTAGGTCATAATTTACAAGAACATTCTTTAGTATTAATTCGAGGTGGCAGAGTAAAAGACTTACCTGGAGTAAGATATCATATTATCAGAGGAGCATTAGATACAACTGGAGTAACTAATCGTAAACAAGGAAGAAGCAAATATGGATCAAAAAAAATAAAGAAAGAACAAAAAAATTAGTAAAAGAGGATTAGACATGTTATGCCAAGAAAAGTTTTAAGGCCAAGATTAAAAAGAGCTTTACCAAAGCCTGATTCAAAATTTTCGTCAGTTTTAGTATCTAGATTTATCAATAAATTAAATTTTAAAGGCAAAAAGAGTATAGCTGAAACAATTTTATATAAAAGTTTTGATATAATACAAAACAAATTTGGAAAGGATCCTTTTGTAATATTTAACACAGCTATTGAAAACATTAGGCCACTTATTGAAGTACGTCCTAGAAGAGTAGGTGGAGCAACATATCAGATACCTATGGAGGTTCCTATTGTACGCTCAACCACACTTGCTATAACTTGGCTCATTAAAATTGCAAGGAATAAATCTGGACACTCAATGTGTGAAAAACTTGCACAAGAAATTATTGATAGCAGTAATAAAGAAGGATCTACTATAAAAAAAAGAGATGAAGTTCATAGAATGGCAGAATCTAATAAAGCTTTTGCTCACTATAGGTGGTAAATTTTTAATGAAAAGGCAAGGTAAACAGAAACAATGGTTAGGGAATATGAACTGAAAAATATTAGAAATTTTGGAATTGCAGCTCACATTGATGCAGGTAAAACAACAACAACAGAAAGAATTTTGTATTATACAGGTAAATCTCATAAAATTGGTGAAGTGCATGAAGGTGCCGCAATAATGGATTGGATGGCTCAAGAAAGAGAACGAGGTATTACTATTACTTCAGCTGCTACATATTGTAAATGGAAAAATATGCAATTTAATATTATAGATACACCAGGACATGTTGATTTTACTGCAGAAGTAGAAAGATCATTACGAGTTTTAGATGGTGTTATTGTAGTATTTGATGTTGCTAATGGAGTAGAGCCACAATCAGAGACTGTATGGAGACAAGCTGATAAATACTCAGTACCTAGAATAGTATTTGCAAATAAAATGGATAAAGTAGGTGCTGATTTTTTTATGTTGTTAGATGATATTGAAAATAAATTTGGTATTAAGCCTTTACCAATTCAAATTCCAATAGGTGTAGAATCAACATTTAAAGGCGTTATAGATTTAGTTACAATGAAAGCATATCAATGGCTTAATAATAACGATAAATTAGGCACACAGTTTAGTATAACTGAAATTCCAGAAAATCTCATTGATATAGCAGTTAAAATGCATGATAATATGATAGAACTTCTTGCAGATTATAGTGATGATATTATGAACAATTTTATGAATGGCAAGATTTCTACAATTACGCAAATTAAACAAGCTATCAGAAATTCTACATTACAAATTAAATTAATACCATTACTATGTGGGTCAGCATTTAAAAATAAAGGTATACAACCTTTATTAGATGCAGTATGTGATTATTTGCCATCTCCAATAGATAAAAACATACTTTGTGGCATAAATCCTATAAGTGGAAAACATAATGAAATAGCTATAGGAGATAAGAAAGCATTTGTTTCTTTGGTATTCAAAATACAAACAGATCCTTATATAGGAAAATTAGCATATTTTAGAACATATTCTGGAACCTTGAAAAGTGGGTCATATGTATATAATTCTAGAACTAACAAAAAAGAACGCATTTCACGAATAGTTCGTATGCATTCAAATTCTAGAGAAGAAATACCAGAGGTGAACACAGGAGACATAGCTGCTATTGTTGGTTTAAAAGAAACAATAACTGGAGATACTCTTTGTGACCAAGAAAAACTGATATTACTAGAATCAATGGATTTTCCTGAACCAGTTATTGATATTGCCATTGAACCTAAATCTAAAATTGATGAAGAAAAATTAAGCGTAGCATTAAATAAACTTGCTGAAGAAGACCCAACTTTTAAAATTAAGACAAATAATGAAACAAATCAAACTATTATTGCTGGCATGGGTGAGCTACATTTAGAAATTCTTGTTGATAGAATGAAACGTGAATTTAATGTACAAGCTAATGTAGGCAAACCGCATGTTGCATATAGGGAAACCATTACAAAAACAATAAAGTCAGAAGCAAAATATATAAAGCAAACGGGTGGACATGGACAATATGGACATGTGGTGTTGATAGTTGAACCTCAACAAGCTGGTAATGGATATCTATTTGTTAATAAAATAGTTGGTGGAGCAATTCCTAAAGAATATATACCAGCTATTGATAAAGGTATTAAAGAAGCAATGTTAGCAGGAGTTTTTTCAGGCTATCCAGTTGTTGATATCAAAGTTACTGTTATTGATGGCTCATTTCACGAAGTAGATTCATCAGACCTAGCATTTAAAATAGCAGGATCTATGGCATTTAAAGATGCATGTAAAAAAGCAAATCCAATCATTTTAGAACCTATAATGAAAATAGAAGTTATTGTATCTGAAGAATATATGGGTGATGTGATAGGAGATTTAAATTCTAGAAGAGGTAAGATTTTAAATATGGAAGCTAAAAATAAGGTACAACATATTAGAGCAAATGTCCCACTTTCTGAAATGTTTGGATATTCAACTACTCTGCGCTCGTTAACACAAGGACGGGGTAATTACAGTATGGAGCCATCTCACTATGACACAGTGCCAAAAAATATTATGAATAAATTATTAGAAAAAGAACTTTAAATTTTAAGAGGTAATTTTATAATGGCTAAAGAAAAATTTGATAGAGGTAAACCGCATGTCAACATAGGAACAATAGGACATGTTGATCATGGTAAAACTACATTAACTGCTGCAATAACAAAAGTATTGAGTGATAAAGGGTTGGCGAGTTATGTATCTTACGATCAAGTGGCAAAAGCCTCAGAATCTCAAGGTAGACGAGATGATTCAAAGATAGTGACAATAGCTGTGAGTCATGTAGAGTACTCTACAGCTAAGAGACATTATGCTCACATAGATTGTCCAGGACATGCTGATTATATTAAAAACATGATAACTGGTGCTGCACAAATGGATGGAGCTATATTAGTTGTTAGCGCTTTAGATGGCCCAATGCCACAAACTAGAGAACACATTTTACTTGCTAGACAAGTCAATGTTCCCTCTATAGTAGTTTTTTTAAATAAATGTGATGCAGTAGAAGATCAGGAATTATTAGATTTAGTAGAAATAGAAGTACGTGATCTACTTTCAAAATATAATTTCCCTGGGGATAAAATTCCTGTTATTAAAGGGAGTGCATTGCAAGCTCTGGAAGGAAAACAAGCAGGAGTTGATTCTATAATGCAGTTAATGGAATCTATAGATACTACTATACCATTACCAATTAGAGACATAGAAAAACCATTTTTGATGAGTGTAGAAGATGTTTTTTCCATTACAGGTAGAGGCACTGTTGCTACTGGTAGAGTAGAAAAAGGCAAGATTAAAATAGGTGATAATGTTGAAATAATAGGTATTCAAGATACTAGAAAATCTGTTGTAACTGGTATAGAAATGTTTAGAAAACTTCTCGATGAAGCGCAAGCTGGAGATAATATTGGAATGTTATTAAGAGGTATAGAAAAAAATCAAGTTGAAAGGGGTCAGGTTATAGCGATACCAGGGACAATAAAGCCACATAGAAAATTTAAAAGTCAAGTCTATGTTTTAAAAAAAGAAGAAGGAGGTAGACATACTCCATTTTTTAATGGATACAGACCACAATTTTATTTTCGTACTACAGATGTAACAGGTATTGCTAAACTTCCTCAAGGAGTTGAAATGGTTATGCCTGGTGACAATATATCTATGGAAATAGAATTGATAACTCCAGTAGCTATGGAACCTCAATTAAGGTTTGCAATAAGAGAAGGTGGCAAAACAGTTGGGTCTGGAATAGTTACAGAAATATTAGAGTAAATTAAATATACATTAGTTAACTTATTATAAAGTAAGGAACTTGTTTTATGGTAAATGAAAAAATTGTATCAACTCAACGTTTACGAATTAAGTTAAGGGCTTATGAACATAAAATGTTAGATGATTCCATTGCAAAAATTATAAACACAGCTAAAAGTACTGGAGCATACATAACAGGACCAGTACTTTTACCTACAAAAATTAAAAAGTATACAGTAAACCGTTCTGTTCATACAGATAAAAAATCACGTGAACAATTTGAAATGAGAATTCACAAAAGATTAATAGATATTTACGAGCCATCTTCAAAAACTATCGAAGAACTTATGAAATTAGATTTACCTGCTGGTGTTGATATAGAAATAAAAATGTAGTCTTAAAATAATAAAATAAATATGGATATAAATTTATGTTCAAATCAATAATTGGGAAAAAGATTGGAATGATACGTACTTTTAGCAATCTAGGAGAGTCAATATCAGTTACTGTAATTAGTGCTGGTCCTTGTATTATTACTAATATATGTACTGTATCAAAAAATGGTTATAATGCTATTCAACTTGGTTTTGATAGTAAGATAAAAAAAATTCATAAAGCTCAATATGGATATTTTAAAAAGAATAATATATCTCCACAACGTGTGCTGAAAGAATTTAAACTTGACAATAATAATATTAATATAAGTAATTTTAATATAGGACAAGAAATTAAAGTTGATGTTTTTAATATTAATGATTATGTTAAAGTACGTACGTGTTCTAAAGGAAAGGGATATGCTGGTGTTATTAAAAGACATAATTTCAGTATGCAATCTGTAACTCATGGACAATCTGACAGAACACGTGCTAGAGGGTCAAGTGGAGGACAAGGTCCACAAAAAGTATTAAAAGGAATGAAGATGGCTGGACATCTTGGAAATAAATATGTTACAATACGTGGATTGCAGATTGTAAAAATTGATAGCATACATAATGTTTTATTTATAAAGGGATCTGTCCCTGGAAATCTAAATAGTATATTAACAATAAGTTTGTAGGGATTAAATCTTATAAGTGAGGATCATTGTTCGATGTCAATGATGAAGAACGTTGTACTTTATGATATAAATGGAAGCAAACAACAGGTTGATTTACAAATGCCATCATTTGTAACTATACAGAAAATTTCTAAAAGTCTGTTATACGAAGTGTTAACAACCTATTTAAATAATCAAAGAGCAGGAACCCATAAAGTGAAAACAAGAGGAGAAGTTGCATTTTCTGGAGCAAAGCCATGGAAGCAAAAAGGTACTGGAAAAGCACGTGCTGGTCAAAAAAATTCTCCTTTATGGAGAAAAGGTGGTGTAATATTTGGACCACAACCTAAAGATTATTATATTAATATATCAAAAAATAAAAGACAACAGGCTTTAAAGATGGCTTTGTCTATGCAGTTTAAAAATGACAATATATTAGCTGTAAATTTACCAGAATCGTTTTCTTGTAAAACTAAAATAATATTTAATTTGATAAAAAAATTAAATATTGTAAATAAAAAAATTATTTTCTTAATATTAAATAATAATATAACATTAAAAAACGCCAGTAACAATATTAATAATGTATTAGTATATTGTGTTAAAAACATTAATGCATATAAAGTACTTTGGGCAGATAAATTGATTATATCATCTACAGTATTAACTTATCTCAATGAAATATATAAGTTATAACATAATTTTTAAGCAAGTCAATAGAATGAAAATAGGAGTGTTTATACATAGTGATGAGTAGAAGTATTATAAAAAAACCTATAATTACTAATAAAACAATGAAGTTGCAAGAGAGTAGTGGAAAATATACTTTTATGGTTGATAAAAGGGCGAACAAAAATCAAATAAAACATGCCTTGGAGCAACTATTTGAAGTTAAAATAATCAATATAAGAACTTTAAATTATACTGGGAAAAGAAAAAGAACGAATATGTCTTCTAAATTTGGCTATAAAAGTGATTGGAAAAAAGCTATAATTAAACTTAAAAAGCAACAAAAGATTTATATGATTAATGATAAAAGTACTAATAAATAAGTTATTGTTCTATTCTGGGAGGTCATAACTTTGGCAATTAAAACATTCAAACCTTATACGCAGTCAAGAAGAAAAATGACTGTTTCATGTTATTCAGATATTACGAAAAATCAACCTGAAAAATCATTAACAAAAATAAAAAAGCAAACTGGTGGTCGTAATAATACAGGACATGTTACTGTCCGTTTTAGAGGCGGTGCCCACAAAAGATTTTACAGACTTATTGATTTTAAGCGAAATAAATATAATATCAGTGCAAAAGTTATAGCAATTGAGTATGATCCTAATCGTTCATGTAGAATATTATTATTACAATACTCTGATGGAGAAAAACGTTATATAATGCAACCACTTGGAGTAAAAGTTGGTGATTTGCTTATGTCTGGCCCAAATGTTGAAGTTAAAATAGGAAACTCTTTACCTATTAAAAATATACCTATTGGAACGTTTATACATAATATAGAAATATTAATTGGAAAAGGAGGGCAACTCGTTCGCTCAGCTGGAACGGTAGCGCAGTTATTATCTAAAGAAACAAAATATGCACATGTTAGAATGCCTTCTGGTGAAATTAGACTTATAAATTTAAATTGTTATGCTACTATAGGACAAGTTGGTAATATAGATCATGGTAATGTTGTTTTCGGTTCTGCAGGACGTATGCGTCATTTGGGAAGAAAATCACATATTCGTGGTACTGCGATGAATGCAGTGGATCACCCTCATGGAGGTGGAAGAGGAAAATCTAAAGGAAATAATCAACCTAGAAGTCCATGGAATCAACCTGCAAAGGGGTTTAAAACAAGAAAAAGGAAAAATTTTAATTGGGTAGTTGTAAGTTCACGTTGCAACAAAGGGAGAAAATAATTAAATGAGTCGTTCAGTTAAAAAAGGACCATATATAGATGCTAAACTTTTAGCAAAAGTACAAAGGAATTCTGAAAATAAAAAAGTTATTAAGACTTGGGCACGTGATTGTGTGATTATACCAGAATTTGTTGGACATACCTTAGCTATTCATAATGGTAAAAAGTTTTTTTCTGTCTTTATTTCAGAACATATGGTTGGACATAAACTTGGAGAATTCGCTCCTACAAGAATATTCAAAGGACACGGTGGCATGTCGAAACATGATACATCTCTTACATAATTTATTAACTAATATTAATAATATACAAAAAGGTAAGTTATAAAATGGAATCTAAGGTTACTATGAAGTATATCAGATACACTCCAAGAAAGGCTAATCAGTTACTTAGCTTAATTAGAAATAAAAAACTAAATAAAGCTTTTGAAATTCTTTCTTTTATTAGAAAATCTGTATCTATGACTAACATAATAAAAAAAATGTTAAAAAATGCATTAGCTAATGTTGGACAATTGGATATTAACTATTATGAAAATTTCATTGTTAAAGAAGCCTGGGTAGGACAAGGCCCAACATTAAAAAGAATACATCCTGGGCCAAGAGGTAGAGGTATGCCAATAAAAAAGAGGACAGTTCACATAACATTGGTTGTAGCACAGATTATTAAGGAGTGATATAATTAAATGGGACATAAAATTCATCCAAAAGGAATTCGTTTAGGATATATCCAAGATTGGGATTCTAAATGGTTTAACTTAAAAAAGATGCCAGTATTAATAAAAGAAGATTATAAAATAAGACAATATATAAAAAAGAATAAATTAAAATTAGCATCTGTATCTAAAATTGTTATAGAAAGACCTGGTAATTGTTTGCGTATAGGTATTTGTACTTCACGGCCTGGACTTGTCATTGGGAAGGGAGGTCAAGGAATTGAGCAATTACGAGAACATATAGAATTTATGACCAGTAAAAAAACTTTACTAAATGTTATAGAAATTAAAAAACCTGAAATTGATGCTCAACTAGTAGCTGAAAATATAGCTTTTCAACTAGAAAAGCAAGTTGCATTTAGAAGAGTAATGAAAAAAACACTTGAAAAAGCTATGAGTATTGGAAAAGCACAAGGAATTAAAATTATGTTATCTGGACGTATTGGAGGAGCAGAAATTGCTAGAACAGAATGGGTTAAATCTGGTAGAATACCTTTACAGACATTTCGTGCTAATATAGATTATGGTTTTGCAGAAGCAAATACAACAATGGGTAAAATAGGTGTTAAGGTTTGGATTTTTAAAGGAGAGTTATTTATGAAAAAAACTCTATCTGATTTATTTAATGAGGTTAAAAAAAATAATCAATTACCATCAAAAGATAAAGTTATTTAACAAAAAGTAAAACGTAAAAAGGATAATGATAATGTTATTAATGCCAAAAAAGTTTAAGTACAGGAAAGTGCATAGAGGGAGAATGACTGGGCAAGCAACAAGTGGAAATCATTTAGTGTTTGGAAGATATGGATTGCAAGCACTTGAACCTGTGTGGATGAAAAGTAATCAAATAGAAGCAGCACGTATTACATTATCAAAATTTATTAAAAAAAGTGGTAAAATATGGATTAGAATTTTTCCAGATAAACCAATTACTAAAAAACCAGCTGAAACTAGAATGGGTAAAGGAAAGGGAGATGTTCAATATTGGGTTGCTGTTATCAAACCAGGAAGGATTTTATTTGAGATAGAAGGTATTAGTGAAATAGAAGCTAAAAAAGCTTTACAGTTAGCTTCAAATAAATTGCCTATACATACTAAAATTTTAGTTAGGGATTATATTTAAAGGTGTTCTGTTATGAAGAATAAAAATATGTTAAATAAGCTAAAAAATATGACACAATCTGAACTATTCATTGAACTTACCAGTTTGAATAAGCAAATGATCAAACTAAAAATGCATAATTCAATTGTTGCTTTAAAAAATCCTCTTCATATAAGAAATGTTAAGAGAAAAATAGCTAAAATTAAAACATACTTAAATTTAAATAGCAAATGTAAATATAAAAAATAGAAATTTATAAGGAGATATAAATAAGAGAAGATGTTAAAACGTGGAAAGCGTAAAATACTTGAGGGGATTGTAATTAAAGATAACAATAATAAAACTAGGATTGTATCTGTTATGAAAACTTATCGTCATCCGTTATATAAGCGAGTTTTACATATCAATAAGAAATTTACTATTCATGATGAGAACAATAGTTCACATTTAGGAGATAAAGTAAGAATAATGGCATCTAGACCATTTTCAAAGAGTAAAAGATGGGTATTAATCGGATGTATTAACAAATGAACAAAATAAAGGTATATGTAAAATGATTCATGAAAGAACTATTTTAAATGTAGCAGATAACTGTGGAGCAAAGAAAATTCGTTGTTTTAGAGTATTGAATGGTTTTAAACGACGTTATGCAAGTGTTGGAGATATAATACATGCATCTGTAAGAACTGTTGTTCCAAATATGAATCTAAAAAAAGGCGATATTGTTAAGGCAGTTATTGTTCGTACAGTAAAAGAAGTTAGTAGGAAAGATGGGACATATATTAAATTTGATGACAATGCTGCTGTAATTATAAATGATGATGGTGAACCAAGAGGAACACGTATTTTTGGACCTATTGCAAGAGAACTTAAGGATAAACATTATTCAAAGATAATTTCGTTAGCACTTGAAGTTATATAAAGAAAGAAAGTTACATATTTCTTTCCATATGTTTTAGGATGATATTATAAATGCTAAATATAAAAAAGAATGATCTGGTTGTAGTGTTGTCAGGAAAAGATAAAGGAAAAAAAGGTAAAGTGCTTGATGTATTGCACAAACAAAAACAAGTTATTGTACAACAAATCAATATAATAACAAAACATATAAAACCTAAAAAAAGTAAAGGACAGGTCAATGGAAAAATTTGTACTACAGAAGCTGCAATACATGTAAGTAAAGTTATGATTATATGTCCACATTGTAAAGAATCATTTCGAATTAAGTATAATATATCCAAAGATAGTAGAAAAAGAATACGAGCCTGTCGTGTATGTGGAGCGATAATATAAGTATGATTTCTGAATTAGGAGGAATTTAAAAAAAATAGTGAATGCTCGTTTAAAAGATTATTATAAAAAATTTGTAGTGATAAAATTGCAGGAACACTTTCATTTTATTAATATAAATCAGGTTCCAAAACTTACTAAGATCGTTATTAATATAGGTGTAGGAGACGCTAAAGACGATGTTAAAGTTCTAAATATTGCTAGTTTAGAGCTTGCTTCTATTACTGGGCAGAAACCATTAATATGCCATGCAAAAAAATCTATATCAAGTTTTAAATTAAGAGAAGGTATGCCTATAGGATTGAAAGTCACTTTACGAAATAGGTTGATGTATGAATTTTTAGATAAGTTCATTAATATTGCTATTCCTAGAATAAGAGATTTTAGAGGAATTAAAGTAAGTAACTTTGATAAATATGGTAATTTAAACATAGGATTAAGTGAACAATATATATTTCCTGAAGTAGACATTGAGAAATCTGATAGATCGAGGGGTATGAATATTAGTATAGTAACAACAGCAACAAACAATACACAAGCTAAAGTGTTACTTGAATTATTAGGGGTTCCCTTTAAAAAATAAAATAATTAAAAAGGATTTGTCTAAATTTTATGTCAAAAATTTCTTCAATAGCTAAAATGCACAAAATCCAGAAATTTTCCACTCGTCATAGAAATAGATGTAGTTTATGTGGAAGAGCTCGTGGTTATTATAGAGATTTCGGCCTTTGTAGAATATGTCTAAGAAAATTGGCTCATAATGGTGAAATACCAGGTATAACTAAATCTAGTTGGTAATTTAAAAAGAGGTTTTATTTAAAATGATTGTTGATCCAATATCAGATATGTTTACACGTATTCGTAATGCAAGTTTAAAACTACATGAAAAAGTTAATATTCCTTGCTCACGCATGAAAGTTGAAATAGCCAAAATTTTGAAAAGTGAGGGATATATAGTTAATTATGAATGCATATTTATTAAATATAATAAAATTTTAAAAATTTGTCTTAAGTATACTACTTATAATGGAAATAAAAAACCTGTTATAACAGGTTTAAAGATAGCTTCTAAACCTAGTTTAAGAATCTATAAAAAAACTAAAGATATTCCTAAAACTTTTGGAGGGTTAGGAATTACAATAATTTCTACATCTGAAGGAATATTAACTGATAGTAAAGCAAAAAATAAGAAACTTGGTGGAGAAATAATAGGTTATATTTGGTAATATTTATAACTAAAAATATTTTAGAGGAAGCAAACAGAAAATGAGTCGTTTAGAAAATAAGCCAGTAGAGATTCCAGATGGAGTTGAAGTATTATTTATCAATAATATATTAGAAGTCAATGGCCCGATGGGCACGTTACGCCAGCTTATTAACAATAATGTGAAGTTAACTATTGACTCAGTGAAACATATTATCATAGTAAAAAAAGATAAAAATGTATGTAAACAACATAAACGTAATAGTGGGCTACAAGGATTATTTAGAGGCCTTATTATTAATATGTTAAAAGGGGTTACAATTGGATTCAAAAAAGATTTAGAATTAAAAGGATTAGGCTATAAAGTCAGTCTTGAAAGTAATAAGATAATTTTGTTTGTTGGATTTTCACATCCAGTAACAATTGTAATTCCAAAAGAATTAAAAGTCAAAGCTACAATTATGCAAGATAAAACAACATTGATTTCTATATTAGGTATTGATAAATGTGAAGTTGGAACATTTGCAGCCACATTAAGACAAGTTAAACCTCCTGACCCATATAAAGGTTTTGGTATAAAATACTTCGACGAACAGATTATTAGGAAAGCTGGTAAGGTTGCAACTAGTTCAAAATAAACAAACAATTATAGTTTGTTTTTTAAGGAGTGCATAATATATAATGACTAAAATAGCAGATAGGTTTGCTCGTCGTGCAAAACGAGTACGTAATAAAATTAGTGGAACTATGGTTAAACCGCGTTTAAGTTTTCATAGAGGTTTAAGGTATCTTTATGCTCAAATTATAGATGATACTAAAGGAAAAACTTTAGTATCATTATCTACATTACATTTTAAACAATTAAAATATAATGATACTATAATAGCCGCTAAACTGCTTGGACAAAATCTAGCTAAGCAAGCTATAAATAAAGGTATAAAACAAGTTATTCTTGATAGAAAGGGCTATAGATATCTTGGCAAGATTAAAGTATTTGCAGAGACCTTAAGAAATAATGGATTACAATGTTAAAATAGGTTTAAGGGGGGGCTTTGACAAACCAAAAGAGTAAATTAAAAGAAGTTGTTGTTTCTATTAATAGAGTAACAAAAGTAGTTAAAGGGGGCAAACGATTTTCTTTTAGTGCTTTGGTAGTAGTAGGAGATCAAGCAGGAAAAGTAGGTTGTGGTCTTGGAAAAGCAAAAGAAGTTCAAGCTGCTATTCATAAAGGTAGCGTATATGCAACAAAACATATGCTTTGTATTAATTTTATAAATCATACCATTCCTCATAATGTTATTGGAATTGCAGGAGCTGGAAAAGTTTTGTTAAAACCAGCTAAACCTGGGACTGGAGTGATTGCAGGGGAAAAAGTTAGAGCAGTTCTTGAAGCCGCAGGGATTAAGGATATTTTAACTAAATCTTTAGGCTCATCAAATCCTTTTAACGTTATTTATGCTACAATGAATGCTCTCTTAAATCTTCGTTCAAAATCAGAAGTGTCTAAAATTAGAGGAAAGGAAATAGAGGAAATATGTTGATAAAATTACATAATTTACAATGTCCACAAAACTCTAAACACAGAAAAAAAATTGTAGGTCGTGGTGTAGGCTCAGGCCATGGAAGAACTGCTACGCGTGGCTCTAAAGGACAAAAATCTAGATCTGGGGATGGAACTCGAAGAAGTCATTTTGAAGGAGGACAAACTCCAATTGCTAGAAGAACTCCTAAAAGGGGTTTCTGTAAAAACAATTCACATAAAAATCGTTATACTATAATTAATATTAAAGATTTAAATAAGTTTCATTCCGGAAGTGAAATAACACTATCAACTTTAAGAAATGCAGGTTTAATTTCTAGAGCAAGTAAAAAAGTCAAAATACTTGGAGTAGGAACTCTAAAGATTCCTTTATCAGTTAAAGTTGATGCATTATCTAAGTCAGCATTGAGTAAAATTACAAAACTTAAAAATGGAAAAGTTTTATAATTTTATTAATTAAATTGAAGTGAGTAGAAATGCTTAGTACATATACATATGACTGTTTAAAAAGATTATTTTTTACAATTGGCATACTGATAGTATATAGAATAGGAGTTTCAATTCCTATTCCAGGTATTAATGTAAATATAATACATCAGTTTTTTCATATGCATACCAATCATAATGGTTTTTTAAATTTTTTGGATATATTTTCTGGAGGAGCACTGAATAGAATGTCAATTTTTTCTATAGGCGTTGTTCCTTATATTAATTCATCAATTGTTATTAATTTAATTCAAGGTGCGCATATAATGCCTTATTTAGATAAACTTTCAACAGAAGGAGAACATGGCCGTAAACGTCTTAATCAAATAACAAGGTATTTAACATTATTACTAGGAATTGTACAATCTATTTTTTTGCTCATTGCTATAAAAAGAATACCTACTCCATTAGGAACATTATTAATTACAAATCCATCAATTAGTTGGCATGTTCTAGTTATTATTACATTAGTAACAGGCTCTATGTTTGTTATGTGGAGCGGAGAGCAAATTACTGAATATGGAATATGTAATGGTATTTCATTAATTATACTGATTGGAATAATCGAAAGATTTCCAAATTCATTTTACGCTATAGTTAGATTAATAACCCAAAAGACTTATTCTTCATTATTGTTATTAGTCTCTATAGTAGTTATTATGTTTATATCAGTTATATATATTGAAACTGCTCAAAGGAAAATTCCCATACATTACACAAAAAAGTTTATTGAATATGAACCATATAATGATCAAAGATCTTTTTTACCTATAAGGATAGACCAATCTGGTGTGATGGCAATTGTATTTACAATATCTATATTATCTATTCCACTCACTATAGCTCAACTATTTCCAAAGATATCTGTTTGTGGACATTTAATATCACAACCAATTATCAACTTTAACATAAAGACAAACGCATATTATAATATTGTATATACATGTTTAGTAATATTTTTTTGCTATTTTTATAATTCTATATCTTTTAATCCAAGTGATATAGCACAATATATGAAAAAATGTGGTGGATTTATTCCAGGCATACGTTCTGGAGCATCAACACGATGCTATATTAAACATATTATAGATAGATTAACATTAGTCGGAGCAATATTTGTATCATTTATTTCACTTGGCCCAAATTATTTAAAAAAATTTTTTCACCTGCCATATTTATTTAGCGGAACAGCTTTACTTATAACTATTAGTGTTACATTGGATATTATTGCTAGATTCGAATCATATTTTATTATGAGAAACTATGAAAATTTTATAACTAATAGTGAAAATATTATGAAAGGTAAAGGCATAAAAAAACAAGATAATAAGTTTATAATAAATTATAATAAAAATCAATGATTAAAAATTATATTCTTATAGGCCCTCCTGGGTCAGGTAAAGGCACTCAAGCAAAAAAACTTACTGAGCAATTTCATTTACTTCATTTATCTACAGGTTCTATATTCAGACAACTTGCTCAACATGATAATAATCTTAAAGAGCTTATAACATCAGGAAATCTAGTTCCTGATACGCAAGTAGTTGATTTAATCAGTAAATATATTAGAAATAATATTATAACTGTCAAAAAGACTGGTATCCTTTTAGATGGTTTTCCTAGAACATTAACCCAAGCAAAAAATATGTCTAAGATATTTGTAATGGAAGGTATTACTATTAATGTAGTTTATATAATGACTTTAAATTATGATGAGTCAATAAATAGACTTCTTGGGAGAAGAGTCTGTACTATGTGTGGTGCAAACTATAAACAAAGTAATAACATAATTAAATGTACATATTGTAATAATATTCTTTCTAAAAGATCTGATGATCAAGTAAACATTATAAAAAACAGATTTCAAATTTATGAGAAACAGACTAAACCATTGATAGAATATTATGATAATCAATCTAACATTGATGTAATTTATATCAATGGGTCTAAAGATGAAAACGATGTTTTTAATCAAATAACTAAACATTTATAACAAAATCATGAACCTTGAAAAGGAGAATAACATTATTTTACAAAATAAACCAAGTATAAAAATTAAACTAAAAACACAACAAGAAATAGATAAAATGCGAACTGCAGGACATGCTACTTATAAGATTTTGCAAAAAATTGAAAAGATAATAACTCCTGGTGTAACTACAAAAGATATAGATATTTTTACAGAAAAAGCTATAAGAGAATATGGTATGGTACCAGCATTTTTAGGAGCACCAGGAATGTCTACTACGTTTCCTGCATCTGTTTGTGTATCTGTGAACAATGAAGTAGTACATGGAATTCCCAACTCTTTACATAAATTACAATTTGGCGATATAGTATCTATTGATATAGGAGTTATATTTGATGGATATTATAGTGATGCTGCAAGAACATATGCAGTTGGATCAGTATCTGAAGAAGCTTCTAAACTTATTAAGATAACTAAATTATCATTGTACAATGGCATTAGTCAAATTTATTCTGGTACATACCTTGGCAATGTATCATATGCAATTCAACATACTGTAGAAAGCAACGGCTTTTCTGTAGTAAGAAATTTTGTTGGTCATGGCATAGGCAAAGCTCTACATGAAGAACCAAAAATTCCAAATTTCGGACGAAGTGGAACAGGAATTAAATTATTATCTGGAATGGTACTATCAATTGAACCAATGGTCAATATTGGTAGTCATGAAACTTATATAGCTGATGATAACTGGACTGTGTTAACAAAGGATGGAAGTTTAAGTGCTCATTTTGAACATACTGTTCTTGTTACTGAGCATGGATATGAAATTTTAACTGAAATATAAACTTATATAAATAAAAAAGCGAGTTATAAAATAAATAGTGAAAAAAAAAGATAGAATTATTGTAGATGGAATTATTAGTCAGGCATTACCAAACGCTATGTTTAATGTCAAAATTATTGAAAATGAACCATACACTGTTTTAGCACATATATGTGGTAAAATGAAAATGAATTATATTAAAATTCTTCCCGGAGATAAAGTTAAAATAGAATTGTCTCCTTATGACTTAAAAAGAGGTAGAATAATTTATAGAGATAAATGATTATTATAAAGTTTCAATTTAGTGAACTGAAAAGAGGTATTATTGAATATGAAAGTTAGAGCATCTGTGAAGAAAATATGTCAAAAATGTCAAATAATAAAGCGTAAAGGTGTTGTGAGAGTTGTTTGTGTACATCCAAAACACAAACAAAGACAAGGATAGTTTTATAATTTGTAAGGAGGACAATTGTTAATGGCTCGTATATCTGGTATTGATTTACCAAAACATAAAACGATTGATATAGCATTAAGATGTGTATATGGTATAGGTCCGGTAATATCTAATGAAATCATTAAGAAACTTTCTATAAATTCTATGAAAAAAGTCAAAGATCTAACTGATGAAGAAGTGAATAAAATAAATGATTTTATTATTAAGAACTTTAAGGTAGAAGGAGATTTAAGAAGAGACATACAGACAAATATTAAAAGATTAATCAATATAGGAAGCTATAGAGGCTTACGTCATAGAAAACATTTACCTGTTAGGGGACAACGTTCTAAAACTAATGCTCGTACGCGACGGGGCAAAAGACAAACTATAGGTGCTGGGAAAGCTGCTTTGCAAACATTCAATAGAAGTAAAAAAAATTAAATTTAGTACAAATAAGAAGTATTAATTATAGTTAGTTAATGAGGAAATAAAATGATAGATAAAAAAATTGATAAATCTAAAATTAAACTAAAACGTAAAAAGAAAGCATATATTACAGGTATAGCTAGAGCTTATATATTATCAACATTTAATAACACTATAATTAGTATAACAGATAATATAGGAAATACATTAACATGGAGTTCTGCTGGCACATCTGGATTTAAAGGGACGAAAAAGGGTACACCATTTGCTGCACAAATGACAGCATCATCAGTTGGCAAAAAAGCTTTAGATTTGGGTATAAAACAAATCGTAGTTTTTGTGAATGGTCCTGGTCCTGGAAGAGAAACAGCAATAAGAGGTTTACAAGGTGCAGGTCTTTCTATAATATCTATTAAAGATATTACTCCATTGCCACATAATGGTTGTAGACCTCCTAAGTTAAGAAGAGTTTAACAATCTAGTTTTACATTTTTTTTACAAGGATGAGTTTTAAACAGATAAATTCATTGGAGGGGTTGCTGTATGTCACGCTACTTAGGAGCTATATGTAAGTTATGTCGTAGAGAAAGAGAAAAACTTTTTCTTAAAGGAAAGCGTTGTTCCACATCAACTTGTGTTATGAATAAGAGTAAAGGAAAAACAGTACCTGGTCAACATAATATGTTTTTTCGTAATAAGATATCTGATTATGCACTACATTTACGTGAAAAACAAAAAACAAAAAGACTTTATGGAGTAACTGAACATCAATTTAGTAACTACTATAAAAAAGCAGAAAAAATGCATGGCGCTACAGGTAATAATTTACTCAAATTACTTGAGTCAAGACTTGATAATGTAGTTTTTAAACTTAAATTTGCTTTATCTAAAAGAATGGCTAGACAAATTGTAAACCATGGTCAAATATTAGTTAATGGTAAAAGACTAGATATTCCAAGTTATCAAGTTAAAGTAGGGGATGTCATTACACTTCGTGAAAAATATAAACCAATTGCTATGAAAAATGCTAGCGAGATACATACATCTAACATACCATCATGGTTAAGTTACGACGCAACTAATTTAGTTGGGACAGTTATTAGTGAACCATCGTTGGATGAACTTTTAAATGCTATAAATAGTAAGCTAATAGTCGAATACTATTCAAAATAATTTTTTAAACAGATTTTTAATTAGTTTTTTATGAGGAATATAAAATGGGATCTCAAAATTTGATTGATTTATGTAAAGTTATATTAGACAAATCAACTAGTACTAAGTTTTATGGATATTTTAAGATTGGTCCGTTAGAACGTGGTTATGGACATACAATAGGAAATTCATTAAGAAGAATTCTTTTGTCAAGTATTGGAGGAGCAGTAATTACATCAGTAAAAATTACAGGAGCGCTACATGAATTTTCAGTTTTACAAGGGATTAAAGAAGATGTAACTCAGGTTATTTTAAATTTAAAAAAAATAAGATTTAAATTACATGATCAAACAAAGACAGAACACATTTACTTACACATTAACAAAGTTGGAAAAGTAATTGCTAAAGACATTGAATTAAATAATAATATTGAAATAATGAATCCAGATCAAGAAATTGCTAATGTTGATCATAGCACAGTTATAGAAATGAGTTTAACTGTTTCATATGGTAAAGGATACGTTATAGCCGAAGAAATAAATGATGTTAATCAAGAAATTGGAATCATTCAATTAGATGCAATGTTTTCTCCTATAATTAAAGTAAATTATGAAGTTAATAATACACGAATAGGGCATAATCTTAATTATGATGAGATCATAATTGAGATTTTTACTGATGGTTCTATAACGCCGAAAGAAGCTTTAATAAATTCAGCTAGAATATTGATAGATAATTTAAATATTTTTTTTGATGATAACAAATTTGTTGAGATTGATAATAGTAATAAAATAACAAACGATAGTAATCAAAATAATATTGATGAATTTAACGAATTATTGAAACAACCAATAAATAGTATAAAATTATCAAAAAGAATTATAACAAATTTAAACAATGCAGATATTTATACTATCGAACAACTTATCAAACTGACAAAACAAGATATTATGGCAGTACATAATATTGGAAAATTTGCAGTAGAAGAAATAGAAACTATACTTAATAAGTTGAATTTATCTCTTAAACAGGAGGTTAACTAATAAACCATAATGATAAAAACTTATAATGGAAGTAAGTTGGGTATTACAAGTTCACATAAAAAAGCCTTAGTGATAAATTTATCTGTTGCATTATTACAACACGAACAAATTGTTACTACATTATCTAAAGCTAAAGAACTTTTGAAATATTCAGAAAAAATTATAACAAGAGCGAAAAAAAACAATTTACAAGCTATAAGACTTGTCACAAAAAAATTAAATAATAATAAACAGCTTATGAAAAAAATTTTTACAGTATTAGTGCCAAGATACGAAACAAGAGATGGAGGTTATATCAAGATAGTAAGAAGTGAAACTAGACGTGGAGATTCAGCCCAATTAGTTGTTGTTAGTTTAATTAAGTAGTTTTTATATGTTTAATTATATTTTTAGTTTATTTTCAAATGATATGGGTATTGATCTTGGAACAGCTTCAGTTCTTGTTTTTGTTAAAGGGCAAGATATCGTGCTTCGCGAACCATCTGTTGTAGCAATGGAACGTACAACAAAGAGAGTACTAGCTATTGGAATGGAAGCAAAAAAAATGCTTGGTAAAACTCCATCTAATATTATTGCAATACGCCCATTACGCAATGGAGTTATTGCAGATTTTGAAGCAACAGAAAAAATGATCAGATATTTTATAAAAAAAGTTCATAGAAAAAGAACTCTTTTGCATCCTAGAATTGTTATCGGAGTTCCATCTGGAATTACTGAAGTTGAGAGAAGAGCAGTTAAAGAGTCTGCAGAACAGGCAGGAGCTAGAGAAGTTTATCTTATCGATGAGCCTATGGCAGCTGCTATTGGCGCTGGTATACAAGTACAAGAACCAAGAGGCAACATGATAGTAGATATAGGAGGTGGAACTACTGAGGTAGCTGTAGTTTCGTTAGGAGGTATGGTTGTAGCAAAATCTCTTGAGATAGCGGGCGATAAAATGGATGAAGCAGTAGTACAATACTTTAGAAAAAAATATAATCTCACTATAGGTGAAAATACTGCAGAAGAAGTAAAAATTAAAATTGGGTCTGTTTGTTCTATTAATAAAGAAGCTTCTATGAATGTAAAGGGCAGAGGATTATTGACAGGTCTACCTCAAACAATTTCTGTTACATCAGAAGAAGTAAGAAATGCTTTATCAGATCCTGTTAGAAAAATAGTAGAAATAGTTAAAGACGTTCTAGAAGAGACACCTCCAGAATTAGCAGCAGATCTTATAGATCGTGGCATAACATTAAGTGGTGGAGGCTCATTGGTCAAAGGCTTGTCAACTTTGATATCACAAGAAACTAAATTGCCAGTAAGTTGTGCTGAAGATCCACTGACTTGTGTTGTAAAAGGGACAGGTGCATATTTAGAAGAGTTAGATAATATTAAAAAATATAAAAAATTATTTGGAATAAGAAGTGCAATCTAAATAAAATAAATTTCATATGTTTAAAAAGTATAAAGATGAAAATGTTATTTTTATTTTTATACTCACAATTTGTTTTTATTTTATAAGCTACAAAGAAACACAATTAGTTATTTTAGTCCGTAAAACATTGTATAAGATTATTTATGCAACAATAAATTACTCATTTAAAAAAAATGATTTACTTAATATGCATAGCATTGTGGCATTACGTCAAGAAAACACTAAATATAAAATAAAAAATCAACAATTACTTGATAGGTTACGTAGTTTTAATAGTATATATCAAGAATATGAGAATCTACGGACACTATTACATTTAAAAGAAAGACATAATATTGTATCAACTTTTGCACATATTTATGTTAGAGATTGTAATGAATGGTATAAATCTATTATTCTAAATAAAGGAATAGATCATGGATTATACAATGGATTACCTGTAGTAATATTTAACAAACAAGAAAATGCATTATGTGCTATGGGTAAAATTGATGAAATATATCAAACATCATCAAAAGTTATTCTTATAACAAAAGCCTTATATATGCTTCCTGTAATGATTAAAAATAAGGACATACACTGTTTGGCTGAGGGAACAAATTCAAATTTATTGAAAATAACATATATTCCTAAAGATGCCAATGTAAAATGTGGAGATAGAGTTATAGTTAGTCCACTTAGTGTTACTTTTCAAAGAGATATTCTAGTTGGAATTATTATAAAAGTATTACAAGCAATACCTGGAGATAATTTCAAAACTGCTGTAGCAAAAGTTTGTTTTGATAATAATGTTATCTATAAGGCAATTATTTGCTTTCCATTAAAACAAGTAAACAATGAGAAATGTAGTAATCTATGATTATTTAATATATATAGTTCTTTGTTATACACAATTTTACTTAGGTAAATATAATATATCTAAATATTTACCAAATATAGTATTAATTATGATTGTGTATATTGCTTTAAAAAAGGGAGCATTACAAGCTGAGATAATTGGTTTTATATTAGGAATCATACTTGATGTTATTTCAATAGACATTTTTGGTTTAAAAGCAATGACATTTACTATCTTAGGTTATAGTTGTGGCAAATTACTCATAAATTTTGATAGTGAAAATATTATAATACAAATTATTGCTATCTTATTAGAAAGTCTTGTATATTATATTATTATAAATACTATGCATTTTCTTTTCTTATACAAATATAAACAAACTATGATTTTTACATTAACATATCATCCTTATAGCATGTTAATGTCAACTGGTATAACTATTGTTACAACTCCTATAATATTCAAATTTTTAGCTTGTTTAAACAAAATGCTTAATAAATAAAACAGATATGTGGAGAAATTCTGACGAGCAAATTTATTATAAAAATTTTATTAACAAATATAATTTTATATTTGTTTTATTTATAATATTATTTATATTACTGTCTATTCGTTTATTTTTTCTACAAATTATAAAAGGAAAGCAATACGTAATAATCTCAGAAAGACAAAGAATATTTAGTAGATATGAGCACGCTCCACGTGGCATTATTTATTCTGCAGATAATGTTGTACTAGCAGAAAATAAATTTACCTATGCTATTCTATTTTATACTCAACAAAATCAAAATAAGTTAATAAATAAACTTAATGACTTTTTAGAAAATGAAATTAACTTGTATTCTACTAATAATATATTTACTAAATTCACATATAATCTTTCAATGGCAGAAGTATTAAAGATATTGGAAAGAAAAGCTAATCCAAATAATTTTATGGTATTAAAAGAAGCGCATAGAATATATCATAATCCAAAAGCTATAAGTCATATAATAGGATACATAAGTGAAATAAAACGTAATGAATTACAACTAGGTTATAATAATATTGGAGACTATGTTGGTAGAGGAGGAATAGAACAATCTTATAATGATTATTTAAAGGGAACAAATGGACAACTACAAATTGAAGTAAATGCAAAAGGGTTACAAACTAAAGTATTTAAATATATTCCACCAACAATTGGAGCTGATGTATATTCAACCATAGATATATCTCTGCAGAAAGTTGCGTACAATGCCTTAAAGCAAAGTTCTACTGGTAGGGGAGCAGTTGTAGTGTTAGACATTAAAACTGGAGCTATAAAAGTTCTTGTATCATCTCCAGGATTTAATATAAATAAAATGAGTACTAACCAATTTAACAAATATTGTTTAGATAAAAGTGCTCCTTTTTTTAATAGAGCAATACAAGGAATTTATTCTCCAGGCTCAATATTTAAAATTATTACATTAATAGCTGCTATGGAAGCATTAAATATTAATAAATCTGACATAATACACTGCCCTGGTTACTTTAAATTAGGCAATAGGCATTATTTGTGTTGGTATAAGTCTGGACACGGTAAGGTAAATTTAATAGATGCTATTGCATTGTCATGCAATGTATATTTTTATCAATTAGGTGTTCAACTTAGCATTAACACGCTTATTAAATATGCAAAAATGTTTTTTATTAACAGTAAAACTGGAATAGATTTGCCAAACGAAAAAAGAGGTTTTATTCCTACTCCTACATGGAAATATAATAAATTACATACTTCATGGTTTCAAGGAGATACAGCTATATTTGCAGTAGGTCAAGGGGCATTAGGCGTCACTGTATTACAAATGGCTTATATAATGTCTGGCATAGCAAATAATGGTATATTTTATCAACCATATAGTGTAGATAGAATTATTCATAATGGTAAAATAATATATAAGCATATTAAAAAATATAAACAGATAGATTTATCAAGAACAACATTGCAATTAATACAAAAAGCATTATTTGAAGTTGTAGAACATGGGACAGGCATTAAATGTAAGTTAAACTCAGTAAAAATAGCTGGTAAAACAGGAACAGCTCAAAATAGTCGTGGTAAGCCACATGCATGGTTTGTTTCATATGCGCCAGTTAATAATCCTGAAATTGCAATTGCAGTAATAGTAGAAAATGGTGGTAGTGGTGGAACAAATGCTGTTCCAATAAGTAAACAAATTTATAAAAGTTACTTTAAACTAAAATGATTAATAAAACTTTATATAAATTAGATTGGAAATTTTTTATACCGCTTATTGTCTTAATTGGAATAGGTCTTATTTCAGTTTATTCTGCTTGTACAAAATATGAAACAGTAAAATATTTTGTAACTCAATTAATATCATGTTTGTTAGGCTCTTTAGCCTGTTTTTTTCTTTCGAAATGTCATTATCAAATGTATAAGAAATTTTCTGTATTAATTTATATAATATCACTTCTCTTACTATGTTCAGTTCTTATATTTGGAACGCTTAAACGAGGGACAAAAGGCTGGTTAAACCTTGGATTGATTTCCTTACAACCAGTTGAAATAGCTAAAATAATGTTTATTTTAGCTATTTCTGCTTTCTTTGATAAGAATTGGAAACAGGCAAATCACATATATTTTTTAATTATAAGTCTTATGTTACTATCTGGACATGTAATGTTAATAATGTTACAGCCAGATTTTTCATCAACATTATCCTATTTCCCAATAATGATGATTTTATTCTTTGTTATCGGTGTAAAATGCTTTTATTTATTATGTATAGTACTATTAGTAGTGATAACAATAGGAATTCCTTTATTAAAAACTTTTACTTTAATGTACGTAGAACATTTTAATAAAAATACACTATTAACTAATGTATTAACCTTTTGTCAAAATATTAATGTAAGACTTGTTACAGCTTTAATTATTTTCATATTATTGCTAATAATATGGTGGGTTTTACATAAATTAAAAATAAAGTTTTCTATTAGTTATCCTATTATTTTAGGTTGTACATTTATACTTGGCAATATTCTTGCTATTCCAGTGGATAATTCGTTGAAAAATTACCAAAAAAAAAGATTTATTGTCTTTTTGAATCCTAAGATAGATTCTAAAGGATTTGGCTATAACATAATACAATCAAAAATAGCTATAGGATCTGGGCAATTTGTAGGTAAAGGCCTAAGACGTGGAACACAAACTCAATTGGGGTTTCTTCCAGAGCAACATACAGATTTTATTTTTTCATTAATAGGAGAAGAAGGTGGATGGATAATGGCACAATGTACTATAATATTTTACTTAATTTTTATTTGGAGAATTTTACTGATAGCAAAAGAATCTAAAGATCTCTATGGCTCTCTTGTTGCAATAGGTTTTGCAACTATGTTTATGTTTTATGCTGTTATTAATATAGGAATGACAATGGGATTAATGCCTGTCACTGGTATGCCATTATTGTTGATTTCGTATGGAGGCTCTTCTATGGTTTCATCATTATGTGCAGTAGGTATTTTACGTTCTATATATTCACAAAGTCATGATTACTATTAAATTTGCAAAAATTTACTAAAATAATATAAAATTAAGAGCAGGGTTTATTCAAATTTAATAAAAGGAGAATTGGATATGAAAAAATTCGTACTGTTTACTACATTTTTTACAGCATTTAGTTTTGCATTATTTGCCTGTGGTAAAAAAGTTAAAAATGTGTCAGAAAATACTGAAGACACTGCTACTACTGAAATTGCAGGAGAAAATAATTCAAATAATGCTACTGCTACTAATGCAACTGCAGCTACTGATACAATAACATCTACAACAAATTCTGAACCACAAAACACAACAAAATAAAAATATTTTCTTAACGTAACATAAATCAAAAGTTTTACAAGTAAGACTGATTTATGTTACGTTAGAATGATATACGTGTTCTAATTCCGTAAACAAATAATGTATTTGTGTTTTTATGTGCTTGTTTAACAAAGGATTGTATGATAGGGCTTATATGGATGGAATTGTTTAATTTAAAATTGTAATAGAGTTCTATTTGTGTTGCGGTGATGTTGTTTGCATAGGGAATGGCTATTAGTGCATTGTAGCTCAATTTTTTATTATCTACATAAATTTTACCAATGGCTAATCCAAGTACATCATGAACTCTATTTTTAAACTGCGCGCCAATACTCCATAAATGTGATACAGGAAGTTTACAGAAACCTTGTTGTTTAATAGTATCAGAATTTTTATGACAGAATCTATAAAATATACCAAATTTCTCATTGATTGTTTTATCAATACTAGTACCATAGCCATATAGATAATGTTGTTTGCCATTAATGTTGATATAATTACTACGCCACGAATATATTCTGTAATTAGTAGTAGTATCAGTATAAGTCCCTTGCAATGCATTTAAACTATTTAATTCTGATAAATAATAAGCATAATCAAGATTAATCTTTTTAGATAGAACATAATTTGTTCTTACTGCACACGGTTCTTTTGGAACATCTACTAATTGATCTTTAGAAAACATTCCAGTTATAAATTGAGTTGTTTCGTTGCCTGCATAAGCATTTTTTGCAAAATAGGAAAAGAACCCAATTTTGCCAACAGTCACAGTAATTCTATTATGACATAAGATTGTTTCGTAAAACAATTTAGAAATTTTTAAATTAAGACATCTGTTTTGTAACTTTACAATATCATTTATATTAGTATATGCATAAACAACATTACCTGTTCCTTCTAGACATAAAATTATTTTACTACTATGATTTAATAATTTAATAAATTTTATATCAAAGGAATAAATTAAATAGTTGCTATTGAGTTGTGGCATACAATAATAAGTAAATGTTGTGCCACCATCAACCTTATATTGAAAAAAATTATGTAAACTAATATCATTAGCAAGTACAAAACTTTGTTTTGCAGTTGTTATTATAAAAATTAAAGTTAATATTCGAATAATATTTTTCATAAGTAAATAAGTTCTATAATATATATTATATAAACATTTTTATAATAACAAGTAATATAATAATTGATTGGAGGATTTATAATATAAATGATAAAAAAATGTGAATTTAATAATATTGCTTTTCTATCAAGAATATATGTAAATGAACAAGAAGTTAATAAGTATATTACAGATTTAAATAAAATGGTAACTGCTGTTAACATCTTACAAGAAGTTAATACAGATAACGTAATACCTACAACACATATGACATCTATGAGAAATATTTGGAGACAAGATACAGTCAAATCATCAACAAATAGCGTAAAAAAAATATTATTTAATAATGCTCCTGAAGCAGAAAATTGTTTTTATAAAATTAGAAAAGTTTTGAATATATAAAATAATTATGATTAAATCAATATATTTTTTAAACAATAATATTATAAGTAATAATAATGCAACTAAGATTGCTGAAGCTGTAACTAAAAATCCAGATTTTATATGGATTGATATTAATTTAGAAAATCATGAATTAAGCTTTGATGAAATGCAACTCCTTTGTAAGTCATTTAAATTTCATGAAATGTCTATAGAGGATTGTTTATTTCCACAGTATTATCCAAAAATTGAAGAATTTATTAATTATATTTTTATCGCTATACATGGAGTAGAATTAAAACCAACGTATTTCAATAATTTAGAAGATAGTATTTATGAAATTAATTTTTTTGTTGGGCAAAATTTTATAATTACAGTACATACAGAAGAATTATTTTTTCTTGAAAAACTTTTCGAAAATACTAAAATTAAACCATTAATGACAGCAAAAAGCATTGAAACTATGCTTTATAACATCTTTAGTAAGGTATTATCTAGTTATGAACTTGTCTTAGATAAAATAGATGATAAATTGGAATTATTAGAAGAAAAGATTCTTAAAAATCCAGAATCTGCAAATATAGAACAAATATTAAACAATAAAAAGGTGTTATTTTTAATGAAAAAAACAGTTGAAGCTCAACAATCTGTATATGTTTATTTTACAAGACACAATACTAATTTAATATCAGGTGATTACTTAGTTTATTTTAGAGATATTTATATTCAGTATTCTAGAGTTTACCAATCAATACTTATGAGAAGTCAAATGGTAGTAAGTTTACTTGAAGTCTATATGTCAAGTGTAACTTTAAGGTTAAGTGAAATTATGAAATTATTAACTATCATAGCAACAATAGTAATGCCTGTTCTAATTGTGTCTGGTTATTATGGTATGAATTTAGTGTTTCCAGAATATAAAGTTTTGGGAAGAGAGAACGCTTGGTTTTTTGCTATGTCATTAATGCTTATAACAATAATAAGTATGTTAATATATTTTAAAAGGAAAAAATGGTTTTAAAAATGAATAACATTATAAATACTAGTATCAAGAATTTATATTTAAATATGAATTTTGGTAATGTTAAAAGTGTAGATATTATTAATACTTATATAACACATATTAAACAACTTAATTTAAAGTTAAAAGCATTTGTGTATTTAAATGAAACTGCTTCTATTCATCTGGCAGAACAGATAGATAAAAAAATTCAAAATGGAGAACACATTGAATTATTAGCAGGAATACCTATTGGAATTAAAGATAATATTATGATTCAAAATGAACCAATGACTTCTGCATCAAAGTACCTTTTAAATTATATTGCACCATATAATGCTACTGTTATAAACAAACTTAAAAAAATCAATATTATTTGTATAGGTAGAACGAATATGGATGAATTTGCTATGGGCTGTACTACAGAGACATCTATTTATCAACAAACCGTTAATCCATGGAATTTTGAGTATATTCCTGGAGGCTCTTCAGGTGGTAGTGCTGTAGCTGTTAGCGCAGGAATGGTGCCTATTGCTTTAGGGACTGATACAGGTGGATCAGTTAGACAACCAGCAAGTTTTTGTGGAATTGTAGGTTATAAACCTTCATATGGTTTAATAAGTAGATATGGTATTTGTGCCCTAGCATCATCTTTTGATCAAATTGGTATATTTGCAAAAAGTATACAGGATACAGTTTCTCTTGCAAGCCATTTAATAGGATATGATCATAGAGATCCTACATCAGAAAAGATAAATTGTTTTAAAGAATGTAACTTATCTACGTACAATCGCAAAAATTTTATAATAGGTATTCCTAAACAAATTATGAATTTTAATATAGATAAAGAAATACTACAATTATTTAATGAAGCTATTAATAAGATGGAAAACATAGGCAAATTAAAAATAATAGAAATAAATGTCCCTGCTTATAAATATGTCTCAGCTTTATATAAAGTTATTATGTGTGCTGAAGTTTCATCAAATATAGCTACATTTGATGGCATTCGTTATGGGTATAGATCACATAAAGGGTTTGATTTAAATGATGTATATTCTTATTCTAGAGCAGAATCACTTGGATACGAAGTTAAAAAACGAATAATGTTCGGAACATATGTGTTGAGTGCACAAAATTATCAAAAATATTATTATCAAGCTCAAAAGGTGAGAACAATACTTATTGAACAACTACAGGATGCATACAAAAAATGTGATTTCATATTTTCACCGGCTGTTTTACAAATGCCTGTAAAGTTAGGTGAAATGCTTTCAGACGAATGTGATATATTTCTTATAGTGGCTAATTTAGCTGGGTTACCTGGAATTACAGTCCCATATGCTTTCACTAAATATTTAGGGCTACCTATAGGAATGCATTTTATGGGATCACGATTTTCTGATATACAACTGTTACAAATGGCTTACATATTTGAACAATTGTCAGGCTTTAATGCTAGTAAATATCCTGATATTAAATAATAAAATAAATAAGGTTAATAATGAAATGGAAAAATATGAAACAATGATTGGGCTTGAAGTTCACATGCAAATTAATACAAAATCTAAAATTTTTTGTGAGTGTTCTACTGATTTTGGATGTCAACCTAATAGCAATACTTGTGTTATTTGTACATCTCAACCCGGGGCTTTGCCTTTATTGAATAAACAAGCTATTGAAGCAGTTGTTAAAACAGGACTTGCATTAAATTGTAAGATAAACGTAGCATCTAATTTTTCAAGAAAACAATATTTTTATCCTGACTTGCCAAAAAATTATCAAATAACTCAGTTTTCACTACCATTATGTTATAACGGTACACTTAAATTTATATATAAAGACAAAGAGAAAATTATTAATATACAAAGAATACATTTAGAAGAAGACGCTGGGAAGCTAATACATAAAGATAACTATTCTTTACTTGATTTAAATAGAGCTGGAATTGGTTTAATGGAACTTGTAACATCTCCAGAACTACATTCTGCTGAAGAATCATTTATATTTTTAAACACATTAAAAGATATAGTTGAATACTTAGCAACTTCTCAGTGTAATATGGAGCAAGGTCAAATGAGATGCGATGTTAATATAAGTATACGACAAGTAAATCAACAAACATTAGGAACTAAGGTAGAAATCAAAAATTTAAATTCTATATCTGCTGTACAAGATGCTATTAATTATGAATATGCAAGACAAATTAAGACGCTTACAGATGGTGGGAAAGTTGTACAAGAAACTAGAGCGTGGGATAGTAAATTAAATATAACCAAATCTACTCGTCCTAAGGAAAATTGTTTAGATTATAGATATTTTACAGAACCAAATTTAATACCTTTAAATTTAAACGATACGTTGATTACTAAATTATATAAAGAAATTCCAGAACTTCCTTATTTACGAAAACAACGATTTATGGTAAGTTATCAATTAAACGCTTATGATGCAAGTTACCTAACTTCAACAAAATTATTAGCAGATTATTATGAAAAAGCTGTAAAATTTTCTAAAAATAACAAGATTGCACCAAAACTATTAGCTAATTGGATTGCTACAGAATTAATATCAAAATTAAATGTGTCTAAGTTGAATATTGATAAATCTCCTGTTACAAGTGAAAATTTAGCTAAATTAATAGATCTAATTATCAGTGGAAAAATTTCAGGGAAAATAGCAAAACAAATTTTTGTTGAAATGTACAAAACATCTATTGATCCTGTAACATTAATAAATAAAATGAATATGAAACAAATTTCTAATGAATCAATTATAATTGCGTTATGTAATGAATCTATTAAAGAAAACAGTAAAGCAGCATTTGAATTTCAAACTGGTAAAGTAAAAGCAATAGATTATATAGTAGGGACAGTAATGAAAAAATCTAAAGGAAAAGCAAATCCACAACTTGTTGTAAAAATTATAAAAGAGCTACTAAAAAACTCAGTAAATAAGATCTAATTTTAATCAATACTGTTTATATAGGACAAATATGTGAAGAAGATATTATATCCTCTATCTGTTATATATAGTATTTTACTGAAAATTGATAAATATTGCCATACACCTAAAAAGCTTGATAAACCAGTTATCAGTATTGGTAACATTACATGTGGTGGTAACGGAAAAACTCCTATTGTAATTACACTATTAAAATTACTACTCAAAAATAATTTAAAACCTGTTGTACTAACAAGAGGTTATTATAGAAAAGGTAAAAAAACAATTCTATTAAAGAATGGAGCTGTTAATATTAATGTATATGACAGTGGTGATGAACCACTCTTAATAGCTAGAAGTGTTCCAAAATCTGTTGTTCTTGTTGGCCATAATCGATATAAGAACGCATTAAGGTTTATGGAACAACTACAACCTGATATATATATATTGGATGATGGATTTCAACATTGGAATATTTATAGGAATCTAGATATAGTTTGTTTAAATGCATTTAACCCTTTTGGGAATGGCTTGCTTCTTCCAGCAGGTATATTACGTGAACGTCCTAATTCTTTAAAGAGAGCTCAACTTATAGTTATTACAAATTCAGATATGATCCCATATCTTAAACTTGTACATCTTAAGCAATTAATAATAAAATTGTGTGACAAAAAACCTGTAACTACTTATTATGGAAATTTTAAGTACAAACAAATTGATTTATGCAAAGATTTTAACTTAGAGTTATTACTAAATAAAAAATCTAAAAATTATGCATTGAGTGGTATAGGTTTTTCTGAAGGGTTTCACAATTCTATTAAAAAATCAGGGATTCAATTAGAATCATCAATTAGATTAAGAGATCATCAGTACTACTGTAATAATTTGTTAAATAAAGTAATTAAATCAAAAATAGATAATGCATATTTTATAGTTACAGAGAAAGACGCAATTAAAATGCAAAATATTGATCCTATCTTTAAAAAACACATTGTTGTATTAAGTGTACAACCTATATTTCTGTCTGGTATTACTGAATGGGAAAAAACAATATTACAAATAATACACCATTCATAAATAATATGAAATTAATTCTGTTCAAAACTATTATTTACAAATAATAGTTCAACTTTTCAATAAAATTAATAAAAATATGATTTGCAAAATATTTAAAAAAGATGTACAAATGTATTGTAAACAATAAAATTATTTGGAGAAATAGTATGGATAAATGGGTATGTATGGCATGTGGTTATACATATGATTCTAGCTTAGGAATTCCAGATGGTAATATAAAGGCTGGAACATCTTTTGAACAATTACCAGAAGATTGGGTATGTCCTGTATGTGGCGCTCAAAAAAATGCATTTGAAAATGTAATATAAATTTATTAAGGGCATATGAACAGTATATACTTTGATAATCAAGCTAGTAGTAAACTTGAGGATCGTGTTTTGGATGTCATGTTACCTTTTTTTGTTAATTATTATGGTATTCCACAAAGTATTCATTCATTAGGATCAATAACTCAAAATGCTATGAATATAGCTAGGAAACAAGTAGCAGCGTTAATTAATGCAGAACCAGAAGAGATTATTTTCACATCATGTGGAACAGAATCTAATAATTTAGCTATTAAAGGTGGGGTTGAAGCATTACAAGCAAATGGGAATCATATAATTACATCATCCGTAGAACATATATCAATATTAAAACCACTTGAAAAACTTGCTAAACGTGGATTTATGGTCACATTTTTACATGTTGATAAATACGGTTATGTTGATTGTTTAGAGTTACAACATGCTATAAACAAAAATACTATTTTAATATCTATACAATATGTAAATCCAGAAATTGGCACAATACAAGATATTAAAAAAATTGTATCAACAGTTAAATCATATGCTAATATTATTTTTCATACAGATGCAGTAAGTGCATGTGGCCAAGTTAACATTGATGTGAAGGATTTAAATGTTGATATGTTAACTATAGCGAGTTCAGTTATACATGGCCCTAAAGGAGTTGCTGCTTTATATATTAAAAAAGGGCTTAATATAATTCCACAAATAGAAGGTGGCATACAAGAATTATCAAAACGTTCTGGAACTGAAAATATTCCAGCAATTGTAGGTTTTGGAAAGGCTTGTGAAATAGCTAAAAGAGAATATAAACAAAATATTAAAATTGTTAGTACATTAAGAAATAAAATTTTTCATGAAATTACTAACAAAATAGATCATGTTTATTTAAATGGCCCAATAACTAAATTTAGATTATCGTGTAATCTAAATGTATCTATAGAATTTATTGAAGGAGAGTCATTATTATTGTTATTAGATTCTATAGGAATTATGGTATCAAGCGGTTCAGCTTGCGCTAGTAATAACTTAAAGGGATCGTATGTATTACAAGCAATAGGTTTAAATAAAGTACTTAGACAAGGGACAATTATATTTAACCTATCAAAATTTAATACTTTAGAAGAAGTTGAGTATACTGTAACAGAAGTAACAAAATTTGTCATAAAATTAAGACAGATATCTTCTCTATATTTGAATTTTATAAAAACTGGTCAAAGAATATATTAAGTGGAGTTAATAAATAAATATATATGACATTTTATTCTAAAAAAGTTATGAATCATTTTCTGAATCCTAGAAATGTTGGATATATAAAAAATGCTGATGGTATTGGAGAAGTTGGTAACCCTATTTGTGGTGACATGATGACTTTTTATATAAAGGTTAGCAATAATAGAATTATAGATGTTAAATTTCAAACTTTTGGCTGTGGGGCAGCCATAGCTGTTTCTTCTATGGTATCAGAGATGGTTTTGGGAAAAACTCTTGAGGAAGTACAATGTCTTACAAATGATGATGTAGCACAAGCATTAGATGGACTGCCATCTAATAAAATTCATTGTTCTAATTTAGGTGCAGATGCCTTACATAAAGCTATTGAAAATTATAAATCTAAACATCAAAATGATAATATATTAAAAAAATGAGGTATATAATTTGTATTTATTGAAAGATAATGTATATTCTGTAGGCGTTGTTGATTGGAATATCAGACATTTTCATGAATCAACATATATTATAAGACAAGGAACAACATACAACGCTTATTTAATTCTTGATCAGAAAAATGTTTTAATTGATACTGTTCATAAGTGTTTTGAGAATCAATTTATTACAAACATAACAAGAATTATAGATCCACATAAAATAGATGTAATCATAGTTAATCATATTGAACCTGATCATTCTAGTTCGCTATCCAGGATATTAGCGTTATGTCCTAATGCTGTTGTTTATGGGTCACAGAAAGCTAAGTTAGGATGTTTAAAGTATAATGAAATAGATAGTATTAAATGGAATATAGTTAATTCAGGGCAAGAATTAAATATAGGAAAACGAAGTTTGAAATTTATTGAAACTCCTATGATCCATTGGCCAGATAGTATGGTGACATATTCTAAATATGATAATATTTTATTTTCAAATGATGCTTTTGGACAACATTATGCAACTAATAAAATTTTTGATGATGAAGTTTGTTGCTCAACTTTAGCAACTGAAGCACAAAAATATTATGCAAATATACTATGGCCATTTAATTCACTTATTATTAAGAAACTAAATATACTGAAAGATTTAAAAATACAAATGATAGCACCAAGTCATGGTGTAGTTTGGCGTAAAAATACATTAAAAATTATTCAACAATATATTACTTGGGCATCTGATAAATTGAAAGACAAAGTTGCTATTATTTATGAATCAATGTGGCATTCTACAGCAAAAATGGCTAAGCAATTTCTTGAAGGAATAACTGTAGAAGGTATAGAAGCTCATTTATTTGATGTAACAAAAACAGATAAAACTGATATTTTAGCATATATGCTTGATTCAAAATATTGGTTAATTGGCTCTTCAACAAAGAACAAACAAATGTTACCTATAATATCTAGTATACTAGAATATATAGAATGTATAAACAGTACAGCAAGATTTTCACTAGCTTTTGGTTCATATGGTTGGAGTGGAGAATCTATTAAACGCATTGAGAATATATTAGCCAATAATACTATTAAATTACAGTCAGCTTATAGCGTTGTATTTAATCCAACAGTTAATGAATTAAAAGAATGTTTTCATATTGGGAAAAAGCTTGCTATACATATGAAACGAAAAAAGTAATAAGAGAATTTATATTGATAAATATTTTAAAGATTGCTCATTACATTATATGTTTTTTATTAATTTTTTTAATTTTGTTACAATCAGGAGTGAATGTAGGTTTAACTAATATATTTGGCAGTGGCTCTCAGCAAATTTTTAATGTTCCTACAAGGACATCATTTATAAAAAAAGTTACTGCAGTTATATCTTGTATATTTATGTTAAATGCATTCTTAATGACAAAATATTTAACGTGACTTAAAGTAAGCTGAGGTGGCGGAATAGGCATACGCACACGTTTGAGGGGCGTGTCCTATATAAAAAGAAAGGATGCGGGTTCGATTCCCGCCCTCAGCATAGAAAAATGCGGGCGTAGTTCAATTGGTAGAATATATCGTTGCCAACGATAAGATTGTGGGTTCAAGTCCCATCGCCCGCTTTATTCTAAACATTAATTTTTTATTTAATAGGATGTGAAAAACATGATATTTAAAACTTATCTGCCAAAACATATAGATAGACAGTGGTACATACTAGATGCAACTTCACAAATTTTAGGGCGTTTAGCAGTTAAAATAGCACGATTGCTAAACGGTAAAAATAAGCTTATTTTTACTAACCATATAGATTGTGGAGATTTTGTTATTGTCATCAATGCAAGTAGAATTGTTTTGACTGGAAAAAAACTTGATCAAAAAAAGTATTTTACTTATTCTGGATACCCTGGTGGTGGAAAACTGACACCTTACTCTGTTATAATGAAAAAAACGCCAGAAAAAGCTTTATTCTCAGCTGTTAAAGGAATGTTACAAAAGAACAAACTTGCTAATAAACAAATGAAAAGATTGAGAATATTTAAAGACAACAATTATTATAAACATATTGCACAACTTAGTAACCAAAATAAAACAGAGAGGTAAACGTGAATTCTTTATATTATATAAGTACTGGTCGTAGGAAAAGAGCTATTGCAAGAATCAAAAACAATGGTAAACATATGGATAACATTCTAGTAAATGGTAGAACTATTGAAGAATATTTTGGTGGATTAAACAGGCTAAAAAAAGTAGCTTTATATCCACTTACACTATGTAATAGTAATAACAAGTATAGTTTTTCTATAAATGTCATTGGCGGTGGATTAAGCGGTCAAGCTGGGGCTATTAGTCATGGTTTATCTAAAGCTTTATTAAAGCTAGATGAATCGTTGAAAGGTATACTTAAAAAAGAAGGCTTACTAACTCGAGATTCTAGAACAGTAGAAAGGAAAAAATCTGGTAGACCTAAGGCAAGAAAACGCTTTCAATTTTCTAAAAGGTAAAGAAATAAACTATTCTACTTTGAATAATTTAATTCATCTTTTGTAATAAAAATATTATGAGGATGATTTTCAGTAATACCTGCAGCAGTTACCCCTATAAATTGACTATATAGTTGCAAATCTTTAATTGTTTTGACTCCACAATAACCCATAGAGGCTTTTATTCCTCCAATTAATTGATATATAACATCACTAACTTTCCCTTGATACGGAATACAGCCTTCAACTCCTTCTGCAACTAATTTAGTATTCTGATAATTATCAATAATAGTATCTTGAAAATATCTATCACTACTACCAGCTATCATAGCAGAATGTGAACCCATACCACGATATACTTTACAAATCTTATTATTATAAATTATCTCTTTGCTTGGACTTTCATCTGTCCCAGCAAGTAATAATCCTATCATACAAGTGCTTGCGCCTGCAGCTAAAGCTTTAGCAATGTCTCCAGAATATTTAATACCTCCATCTGCAATTAGTGGAATATTGTAATTTAGGGCAATCTTAGCACAATCATGAATAGCTTTAATTTGAGGTATTCCAACCCCTGTAATAATCCTAGTTGTACATATTGCCCCAGGACCTATCCCAACCTTAATTGCATCTACACCTGCTTTTATTAAGTCTTTTGCTGCTGTTGCAGTAGCTATATTTCCGGCTATTAATTGAATTGTAGGCAATTTTTCCTTGATTTGCTTGATAGCATTAATAACTTTCAAACTATGCCCATGTGCTGTGTCTATAACTAACACATCAACCTTTGCTTTAATCAATTTTTTTATACGCTCAAACATATCATTTGTGATTCCTATTGCTGCTCCTACTAGTAAATTGCCCATTTTATCTTTTGAAGCATTAGGAAAATGTAAGTTATTCTCTATATCTTTTGCTGTAATCAATCCTTGTAATTTAAACTCATCATCAACAATAGGCAATTTCTCAATTTTATTCTGTTTTAATATTTCTTTAGCTTTTTTTAATGATGTGCCAAGTTCAGTAGTAATTAAATGTTTCTTTGTCATTATTGTATAAACTTTTGTATTATTATCTTCAAAACGAATGTCTCTAATCGTAACAATACCTAATAATTTGTTATTACAATTTACTATAGGCATACATGAAATTTGATATTTTTTGAAAAGTTTTTTTACTTTACTTACATAAGTATCTTGTTTTAAAGTAATAGGGTTATATATAATATGTCCGCCTGCTTTTTTAACTTTATCAACTTCTTTTGCTTGTAAATCAATAGACATATTTTTATGTATTACGCCAAGCCCACCGGCTCGTGCAATAGCTATAGCTAAATCTGCTTCTGTTACTGTATCCATACCAGCACTAATTATTGGAATTTTAAGTTTAATGGTTCTTGTCAAGTTAGTAGTCAGATCAACATCTTTAGGGAGTACATCAGAGTATCGTGGCACTAACAAAACATCATCAAAAGTCAATGAATTTCCTAAAAACTTACTCATCTTACTGATATCCCTACTATTTAAATTTATTAGAATTCTATTCTATGAATTTACTAAATATTATGCAAGATATTAAAATATTATTATATAATATGTGATATAGTTTAGTATATGCTGTCATCGTCTAGTGGCTTAGGACATTGCTCTCTCAAGGCAAAGATCATGGGTTCAAATCCCGTTGACAGCAGTTGTAGTTGCGCCCATAGCTCAATTGGATAGAGTATTTGACTACGAATCAAAAGGTTAGAGGTTCAAATCCTCTTGGGCGCGATAAATTTTAAAAAGAAGGAGAATAAATTTTAATTATGACGACTAAACAGAAAGTTGAGCAAGCTTTAAATAATATTAGAATTCATTTAAAAGCTGATGGTGGAGACGTTGAACTTGTTGATGTAAATTGTCAGGAGGGTATTGTCAAAGTTAAATTAATAGGTACATGCAAAAAATGTCCTATGTCAAACCTAACTATGCAGTATAGCATTACAAAAACAATTAAAGAGTTTGCACCAGAAATAAAAAAAGTTCAAACAGTGTAATGTTGGCTATTAAATAAGGAGAAAAACGATAATGCCTTTAGTAGTTATGAAATTTGGTGGTTCTTCTGTATCAGACATAAAAAAAATTAAACATGTTGCTAGATTAATTATAGATAAAAAACAATCAAATAATAAAATTATAGTTGTTGTTTCTGCTCCAGGAGATAAAACTGATGAATTGGTTGAAATGGCATACAGTATTACAAAAGAACCTTCATTAAGAGCAATGGATATGTTATTGGCTACTGGAGAAATAATTTCAATTTCACTTTTAGAAATAGTACTACATTCACTTGGAGAAAATGTAATTGCATTAACAGGACCAAAGGCAGGGATTATTGCAACTAACGAATATACAAATGCAAAAATCATTAGTATAGACACACAAAAAGTTATAAATAATATAAAAAAACATAACATTGTAATAGTAGCTGGATTTCAAGCATTAAATACTGAAGGAAACATAACAACTTTAGGTAGAGGAGGGTCTGATTTAACAGCTGTAGCACTAGCTGCAGTTTTAAAAGTTGATTATTGCGAAATATATTCTGATGTTGATGGAATTTATACAACAGATCCAAGAATTATAAAAGAAGCAAAAAAAATAAATTGTATTTCTTATGACGAAATGCTCGAGATGTCAAGTACAGGAGCACAAGTTTTACAAGTTCGAAGTGTAGCAATAGCTAAAAGATATAATATTGATATATATGCAAAAGGAACTTTTAGTAATAATTGTGGAACATTAATAACTTCTGACAATCAACTTAGGAGAATTAATATGGAAGGTTTGTCAATTTCTAGTATAACGTTTGATAAAGATCAAGCTCACTTTATAATAATGAATAATGAGAATGTATTACAATGTACAAATAACATTTTAAGTACATTATCACAAAACAATGTAAATATAGATATGATAGATATACTTGTTAAACCAGTTAATACAATAGCATTTACTGTTAAGAAAGATGATGTGAAAAAAACAAACATAGAATTAAAGCAAATGTTACCAAAAATGTGTAATATTATTTTTGATCAACATGTAGCGAAAATATCTATTATAGGTATAGGACTAAAAAATAATACTAATCTCTTGGCACAAATATTTGAAATACTATATAAAGAAAATATAGACATTGCTATGGTTTCATCAAGTGAAATTAGGATATCATTCTTAGTTAAAGAAGTTAATATAAATAAAGCTATCAATAGTTTACATACAAATCTTGTTTACAAGAAATGAGCTTTAATTTAAAAAACTATATTAAGATTTTAAGACAACGTTGTTACAAACGTTTATTATTTCTGTATCTTAGGAAAGTAAAAGGATTTAATAAATGTTTACAATGTACTAATCATAGTGCCATAATAAAATTGACTGATGTGCAATTTGGAACTTATGAATTCGTTATGATATGTTGTGATGATACGTTGGAATACAAACTTCTTGAAATGGGTTTTGTTACTGGAACGGAAGTTCTTGTTATTAATAATAATGGATTAGGTGGGAATATAATAATTAAAATAAGAGAAACAAGAATAGCTCTTAATTATAATGTTGCTAAAAGGATATTAGTTAAAAAGATTTAAATGAGTAAATTATTTGGGCAAAATTCACAAATAAACTATAACAAAAACATTATAGTAGCTCTTGTTGGCAATCCTAATGTAGGCAAATCTACTATTTTTAATATTGTTACAGGTGCCACACAATATGTTGGTAATTATCCTGGTGTTACTATAGATAAAACAATAGGTATAAAAAAATATAAAAATTATGCTATACATTTTGTTGATTTACCTGGAATATATAGTTTATCATCTTATACTGATGATGCAAAAATAACAGTAAACTTTCTTTTGAATGAACAAGTAGATGTTATAATATATGTTATAGACTCTTCTAATTTAGAACGTAATTTATATTTATTTACACAAATAATAGAACTGAACAAAAATGTTATTATTATGTTAAATATGCTTGATCTTCTACAAGCTAAACATAAAAGTATTAATATTAATCAAATGTCTAATATTTTAGGCTTATCTGTATTTCCAATAATTGCACATAAAAAAATTGGCATTGATACAAATTTTTTAAAGCATATAATACATCTTTATAATAATAAACATATATCTTCAGCCAAAGTTGATTATGGAGAGGATATTATATGCGAAATTGATAAAGTTTATAAGTTACTTGCAAAAAATAAAGATTTTATTAATAAAATTCATAAAACTTGGTTTATTATCAAATTATTGGAAAAAGATACTTTAGCAATCAAATTAATCAATATATTTCAGAATAAAGCAGAAATATTACAGCAAGTTGAAAAAAGTAGAAGACATATAATAGAACATTTTAATACAAAAATTGAAGTAGAAATAGCAAACAAGCGTTATGGCTTTGCTAAAGCTGTTGTTAAGATGACTATTAATAAACAATCTATAAAACAAATAGATATTAATGAAATAATAGATGATTATGTTTTAAATAAATATTGTTGTATTCCAATTTTACTTATTATTATTTATATAATTTTTAAGTTTACATTTGCTTTTTCTGAACCAGTGGTTAATTTGTTTAATTTATTTTTTAAATTTCTTTCATTTAAAATGTCTAATTTGATTCAAAATAGTGTACTTAAGTCTCTTATTGTTGATGGATTTATTGGGGGAATAGGTGGAGTCTTTAGTTTTTTTCCTGTACTTTTGTTTATGTTTTTTTCAATAGCATTTTTCGAAGATTCAGGATATATGGCAAGAGCTTCATTCATAATGGATAAAATACTTAATAAATTTGGACTAACTGGAAAATCATTTTTACCATTAATTATTGCAACTAATGGATGCGCTGTTCCAGGAATGCTAGCTACAAGAACTTTAGAGTCCAAACGAGATCGTATTATAACTATGTTCATTGTACCATACATGATATGTGGGGCTAAGATTCCTGTGTGCATGCTGATTATTAAAGCACTTTTTTCTTATAAATATCAAACTATTGTTATGTTTTGTCTATACATTGTAAGTATTATAGTTGCTTTAAGCATATCTAAAGTTTTAAGTAAAATTATATCAAAAGATTATTATAGTCATTTCATTATGGAATTGCCACCATATCATTTGCCTAAATTAAGCGGGTTATTATTAAAAATGTGGGAACGAAGTTGGTTATATATTCGCAAAGCTTGGACTATAGTTGTTTTAACTTCTTTATTTGTATGGGGAATGTTTACATTTACATTAACGCATTCGTATCATAATATAGTAGAATATTCTATTAAAATTATTAATCCTATATTTAAGCCTATAGGTATGGATGGAAATAAAGCAATTGCTTTACTATCTGGGCTTATTGCTAAAGAAATGGTAATAAGCACTTTAAGTACTATGTACTCTGTTAATAATAGCAATAAACATGTGTGTCTTAAAGATAAAATACATAATAGTCAAGATTGGTCTATATTACAAGGCGTAACATTTATAATTTTTTGTTTAACATATGTTCCGTGTATAACATCAATGTTAATATTTTGTAAAGAAATAGAAAAAGGAAAATATAAATGGTTTACACTAATGTTGTTTGGCAATACTGCGTTAGCATGGCTCTTATCATTTCTTACTTTTAAAATAGGTACGTTGTTGAATTTAGGAACATAATAATAAACAATATTATATATTGGAGCTAGCGGGACTTGAACCCGCATAATATCGTTGCGAACGATATATTTTGCCAATTTAAATTATAGCCCCGTTCAATTAACAATAATTATATAAATTTATTAAATATTTTAAGGAGTATATATATGTCATATGTAATGTTAGCTAATAAGTTTAGACCTCAAACTTTTGATGACATCATTGGACAAGATTATATATGTCAAATTCTTAAAAATGCAATTAGAGATAGGCGTATTGCTAATGCTTATTTATTTAGTGGCAATCGAGGCTGTGGAAAAACGAGTATGGCTAGAATTTTTGCTAAAGCATTAAATTGTCAAAAAGGACCAACTGTACATCCATGTGGTGCATGTTATAATTGTATAAGTATATCGAATGGGAATAATATAGATGTATTAGAAATAGATGGAGCCTCCAATAATGGTATTGATGAAATAAGATCCTTAGTAGGAAATACTAAATTTGCAAACGCAAACTCATTCTATAAAATTTATATTATAGATGAAGCTCATCAAATTACTACGCAGGCCTTTAATGCCTTGTTAAAAACAATGGAAGAACCCCCTAAACATGTTATTTTTATCTTAGCTACCACTGCACAAAATAAAATTCCTATTACCATTTTATCAAGATGTCAAATATATAAATTTATGTTAATAACACCTTTAAAATTAAACAATGAAATAACACGAATTGCATCTAAAGAAGGACTAAATATAACGAATGAAGCTATTGATATTATTACGTCATATTCTTATGGTTCCATGAGAGATGCATTGAATATCTTAGATCAAATTTATAACGTTAAAAGTAGTCATGATATAAATGGAGATGATATAAGAAAATTACTAGGGTTTACTCCAAAAAAAATAGTTATTGCTATGATAAATTATATTGCAAATAATGATATAAAACAAATGTTACATCTTATAGCCAATATAGTTCAATATGGTTACAACATATTGCAATTTATACAAGACTTAAAAACCCATTTCAGAATACTTATGCTTTATTCAATAGATAAAGACTTGGTAAAAATTAATGAAGAAGAGAAAAAGAGTATTGAAGTACAAAAGACTTTTTTTTCTGTTTCACGTCATATACATATAAGCAATTTACTTTCAAAAGCTATTGATGTGATGAAAGAACACAATGATAACTTAAACATTATTTTGGAAATGTTTCTTATTAAAATTGCCGAACCATATTATAATATTAATGAATTGATAAATAAAATAGATAAAGTTATTAAACAAACAGAAGGAGTAGAGCAAATTAGTTCAATGACATCTAAATCCAGTTTGCTTACAATATGGAATGCAATTGTTAATAAACTAATAACAGGACATCCATTGACTGCTCAAGCTTTGAAAAATATCTCAATTGAAGTAATAGATCATTATACAATACAATTATCAGCACATACACAATTTGATTATGAGGCAATTTTAGATTTTCAAGAGTTAATCTTACAGTTATTCAAAGAGCAAACTAATAATCAAAATATACAAATAAAAATTAAAAATAATATGAAAAAAACAGAGGTTAATAATATAAATATAAAGAACGAGACACCTAAATATATATTAGATATAGCTACAAAATTCCAATCGAAGGCTGTTAAACTTTTTAATAAGTAATTTGCTATTATAAAAGGAGATTTAATTTAATTATGTCAATAGAACATAAAATAACTGAGATTCGCTGGCATGGCCGTGGAGGACAAGGAGCAAAAACTGCTGCACTGTTATTTGCTGAAATTATTATACAAACTGGAGAATATTATATTCAAGCTTTTCCAGAGTATGGGCCTGAAAGAATGGGTGCTCCAGTACAAGCTTTTAATAGAGTTAGCAAAAATATAATAACAATCCATTCAAATATTATAAATCCTGATTATGTTGTAGTTCTTGATTCATCACTATTAGAATCTAATCAAGTTACAAGCGGATTAAAATGTACTAGCAAAATTATTATTAATACTGCTCTCAGTTCATATGCAGTTTCAATGAAAATACATTTTAATAAAGATAATATTTATGTAGTAAATGCAAGTAATATTTCTATTGAAACAGTAGGTAAGAATATTCCTAATGCTCCTATGCTTGGTGCATTAATTAAAATTGTAGGTAACATAGATTTGAATATGTCTTTAAATAGTGTAAAAAATAAATTATTAGATAAATTTAGAAATAAGCCTGAAGTTGTCAATGGCAATTTGAATGCAATTAGTCGTGCTTTTCAAGAAGTTAAAAATAATTGAAAGTTAATTTAATATTATAAGGAGTCAACAAAATACAAGTGGATAAATATAATGAAAAAAAAGATAAATATACGACAGCTACTACTATTCCAATCGGAGACATTGTAGAAGCCGGAACAGCATCTACGTTTTGCACTGGAAATTGGCGTTCACGAAAACCAATCTGGAATAATACTAAATGCATTAACTGTCTAATATGTTGGATTTATTGTCCAGATTCTTCTATAAAACTTATATCAAAAAGTAATAAAACAATTGTAAGTGGAATTAATTATACTTATTGTAAGGGATGTGGTATATGTGCTAATGTATGTAACATTAAAGCAATTGTGATGGAAGAAGAAAATAAATAGTAAGGAGTTAAAATTTATGATTAGGCCACTCTCTTCAAAAGGAAAATTAGTTGCTAAAACTGGCAATGAAATAGCCGCAGAAGCAATGCGTCAAATAGAACCAGATGTTGTAGCTGCTTATCCTATTACCCCGGCTACTGAAATTGTACAAATATTTTCACAATTTGTAGCAGATGGAATTGTAAAAAGTAAATATATTGCAGTTGAAAGTGAACATTCAGCAATGTCAGCTACCATAGCCGCTTCTGCAGCAGGAGTACGTGCTATGACAGGGACATCATCTCAAGGTTTGTGTTTTATGTGGGAAATGTTATATATTGCATCAGGATTAAGATTACCTATAGTAATGGTTGCAGTGAATAGAGCTATTTCAGCCCCTATCAATATACATTGTGATCATTCTGATACTATGGGTGCTAGGGATTCAGGTTGGATACAAATATATTCTGAAAGTGTTCAAGAAGTTTATGATAATATAATTCAGGCAGTTAGAATTGCTGAACAAACAAAATTACCTGTACTTGTAACTATGGATGGATTTATTATTTCTCATTGTATGGAATTAGTTGAAGTTTATAATGATGATGCTGTTAAATCATTTATAGGAGAATATACTCCAGAAAGATATCTTTTAGATATAAAAAATCCATATACTTTAGGGTCTTTAGATTTACAGAATTATTATTTTGAACATAAATATCAAATTGCAAAAGCAATGATAGATGCACAAACAACAATTGTTAATATAGCTAATGAATTCACTAAATGCTTTGGTAGATCATATAATTTGTATGAAAAATATATGATGGATGATGCAGATATGGCAATTGTCATTATTGGATCAGCTGCTGGGACTGTTAAAATGGCAATTAATGAATTAAGATCACAAAACATTAAAATTGGATTAATCAAGATCAGAGTATATAGACCTTTTCCTAAGGACAATATAGCTATAGATTTAGCCAACATAAAAAGTATCGCAGTATTAGATAGAAGTGATTCATGCTCTGGAGCTTTTTCTCCAATATATTCTGATATTGTATCATCTTTGTATTCAGAAGGCATTACTACCCCTAAAATTATAAGTTATGTTTATGGGTTAGGTGGAAGAGAAATCACTATTGAACATATTAAAAATATTTATAAGACATTAAATCAAATAATGTTGGGTAAAGATCAAAAAGATTGCAGTATAGTCCATTATATTAATTTAAGAAAATAAATACAGTAAGGAGAAGTAAGGTAATGATAAACTTACAAACATTAAGTACATTACAGGAACGCTTCACTGGTGGTCATAGATTATGTGCAGGATGTGGAGCAGCTATCGTAGCTAGACAAGTTCTATTAGCTGCTGGGAAGAAACATGTTATAGTTATAAGTGCTACTGGTTGTTTAGAAGTATCAACAACAATCTTTCCATATAGTGCTTGGAAAGATTCGTTTTTTCATAGTGCATTTTCTAATGCTGCTGCAACGTGCAGTGGAATTGAGGTTGCATATAAAAGTTTAAAAGAAAAAGGAAAATTAAAAGAAGATATAGTTTTTATAACTTTTGGTGGGGATGGAGGCACTGCAGATATAGGATTGCAAGCGCTATCTGGTGCTATGGAAAGAGGACATAAGATGCTTTATATATGTTACAATAACGAAGCATATATGAATACAGGAGTACAAAGATCAGGAATGACTCCTCTTGGAGCACGTACAACTACTGCTCCTGTTGGTAGAATACAACAAGGTAAAACAGAAAGTAAAAAGGATTTAACTCAAATTATGATAGCTCACAATATACCATATGTTGCACAAACTTATATTGGCAATTGGCATGATTTGATCACAAAAGTACAAAAAGCATTATCTATATATGGTCCATCGTTTATCAATATCTTAACTCCGTGTAGACTAGGTTGGGGGTATCCTCCTGAAGAAACTATTAACATAGGGAAGCTTGCAGTTGAAACTTGCGTATGGCCTGCTTATGAAGTTGAAAATGGTATTTATAAAATTAACATCAAACCTAATCCACCAAAACCAATAATAGAGTTTTTGAAATGTCAAGATCGTTTTAAACATCTTTTAAAACCAGAAAATTCACATATTATTGATAAAATACAGCAAGATATTGATCATAAGTGGTGTATATTGCAAAAGCAAGAATGGTTAAGCTCATATCCTTGTTAATTGATTTTACATAATTATGAAACTGGAAACTAAACAAATAAATATAAATGATATATTAAAATCTATTCAAAAACCAGCAAGGTATATAAATGGAGAAATTAATTCGTATCATCATAATAAACATTGTAATGATGTATCTATAGTTTTGTGTTTTCCCGATCTTTATGAAATAGGGGCTTCAAATTTAGGAATAGAAATTCTTTATCATTTAGTTAACGAGAAAAAACTTGCTATATGCGAAAGAGTGTTTGCTCCAGGAGAAGATATGGAAATAATTCTTAGAAATAATAACATTCCATTATTTTCCTTAGAATCTAAAATATGTCTAAAAAATTTTAATATTATTGGCTTTACAATTCAATGTGAACTTGCAATTACTAATATTTTAAATATACTTAATTTATCTCATATAAATGTTTTTTCAAAGGATAGAAGTGATCATGATCCATTAATAATTGCTGGAGGCCCTGCATTAACTAATCCTGAACCATTTTGTGATTTTTTTGATTTATTTGTTTTAGGGGACGGTGAAGACACTATAGTAGATATCTTAACAATATATAAGCATTTTCAACATTGTGAATTATCAAAAATAGAAAAATTACAATTACTATCAGAAATACAAGGAGTTTACATACCTTCATTTTATCATGTTACTTATAATCATAATAATACTAATATTACATCTGTGAAAACAATATTAAAAAATATTAAACCTATTGTAACAAAGCGTATTACTAATTTAAACAGTTCATATTTTCCTAAAAAGAAAATATTACCTTTTATGGATATTGTTCATAATAGAATGACTATAGAAATTGCACGAGGATGTCTTGGAAGATGTAGGTTTTGTCAAGCCTCTAAATATTATTATCCATGGAGACAACGAGATCTTAACAATGTACTAAGAATTATTCAAGATAACATGCCTATGGGATTTGAAGAAATGACATTTGCATCGTTATCATGTAGTGATTATCAATACTTTGAGGATTTATTAATTCAAACAAAGCAAATTTTTGCTGACCCATATTATAGTATTTCCTTACCCTCATTAAGATGCAATGCTAAAACTACAAAGCTTTTAAAATACATTAGTCAAAATTATATAAAGAAGCCAGCGCTAACGTTAGCACCTGAAGCTGGAACGGAAAGGCTACGTAATGTAATAGGTAAATACATTTCTGATAATCAAATAATTGAAACTATATTGACAGCTTATTCAATGGGATGGAAAGTTATAAAACTTTATTTTATGATAGGCCTACCTACAGAAACTGATGATGATATAATTAATATAAGCTATCTTTTAAAGATAATAAAAAAACAAGCAAAAAGCATCAATTTAAATGTGACAATTTCACCTTTTATACCCAAAGCACAGACTCCATTTCAATGGGTAGCAATGAATACAATGAAAGAGTTATCACGTAAAATAGCTTTAATTAATAAACTACTTTTACCTATAACCAAAACTGTAAGGATTCATAATTATGAAGCAAGCTTTTTTGAAGCTTTAATAGCTAGAGGTAATAGGAAACTATCTAAAATTATTTATGAAGTATGGCAAAAAGGGGCAAAATTTGACCAATGGGTTGATAAATGTAAAATAAATATTTGGAAAGAAACATTAATTCAACATGGAATTAAATTAGATGATTATATACATGCAACAAAAAATTATAGTGAGATCTTACCATGGGATCATTTATTCTTTGGCATATCAAAAAAAACATTATTTAATGATTATCAGCAAGGTATAAACGAGGTTATTAAGTTAACAACAAACAATTCATATACTTTAAGTGAAAGTGCCATTAATAAAAATAAACATCATTATTTGATCATTAAAAACAATAATTATCAACATAAATATCAATCTACTATTACAAGATTGCAATTATGTTTTTCAAAACGTGGTATGATAAAATTTATATCTCATTTAGATCAAGTTAATTTATTAAGGAGATTGACTAAGATTGCTGGATTACCTATAGCATTAACTAGTGGATTTAATCCAAAAGTTAAGTCATCATATGGGCCTCCACTACCTGTTGGATATGAAAGTTATAGTGAATATATGGATTTATATTTAACTCAAAAAGTTAATCTTGGAATTGTAAAAAAACAGGTATCTAATGTATTACCAAGCGATATGAAACTAATTAAACTAAAAGTTGTGCCTAAAACTTTTCCTAGTCTAAATACTTTGATTAATATTACAGAATATGAAATACATGATACAAAACAAGTTATATCGCAAAATAAAATTTCTAAATTTCTTGATAGAAATGAAATTATCATTAATCAAAAAAGAAAGAACGGACAGAATATTACAGTTAATATAAAAACAATAATTAGATGTTTGCAAAGAGATAATGATATTGTAAGATTGCAAATAAGAATTCATAATGGTGCATTTATAAGACCTGAAATTATTTTAAATTTACTTGGATATAATGCTTTATTGTTTTCTATAACAAGAAGTAATTTATTTATTGAAACAAGATCTGGTAATTTATATACAATATAATAACTTAAATTGTGAAAAGAGAAATAATAGTTAACGTTACAAATAACGAAATAAAAATAGCTATACTTGATAATAATACTCTAATAGATTTATTTATAGATAGACTACCATCTTATAGCAATATATTAAATAATATTTATAAAGGTAAAGTTAAAAATATTATACCTGCTTTAAATGCTGCTTTTGTTGATATTGGATATAAACAAAATGCATACTTACATATTGAAAATACGCATAACATATATGTAGGCCAAGAAGTTTTAGTTCAAGTTTATAAAGATGCTATAGGGGCCAAGTGCCCTAAAATAACTAAAAATATTATTATCCCAGGCAGGTTTTTAATATATATTCCATTTGATATAGGCGTTACTATATCTAAAAAAATTAAAGGCTCTATTAGAACTACATTGCTAAACTCAATTTTAAAGTTACAAAAGATATCTTCTATACAAGGTAAATTAATCATTAGAACTAGTTCTCAACAGGCTAGTTTGACAGAAATTGAGTGTGAGTTACATTATTTAGTTAATATTTGGCGATCAGTATTACATAAATTTCAATATGTACATTCAAGTGGGGTATTATATGAAGATTTTAATATACTTATTAAAGTTATAAGAGACTACTATTCTAATAATATTGCAATTATACATATAGATTCCAAAGAAATATTTTTAAATACTAAAAAGTATTTAAAAGATGTTAAATCAAAGTTATACAGTAAAGTTGTATCATATAAAAACACCAATGTTCCAATATTTAAAGCATATAATATTGAAAAAGATATAAATAAATTATATTCAAAAAAAGTAGAATTGCATTCTGGTGGCTATTTAATGATAGAAGAATTAGAATATCTTTCTGTTATCGATGTTAATAGTGGGAAATTCACATCAAAATTAATACAAGAAGATACAGCTTTACATACAAACCTTGAAGCAACAAAAGAAATTGCAAGACAAATACGATTAAGGAATATTGGAGGCATAATTATTATTGATTTTATTGATATGAAAAAATTAATAAATAGAACTGTAGTATTTAACCAATTGTGTAAATATACAAAAACTGATAGAGTTAAAATAAAAATATGGCCTATAACACGTTTAGGTTTAATTGAAATGACAAGAGCAAGAAAACGTAAATCTTTACTTTCAGTTTTAAATATGATGTTATGTACAAAATGCCATGGAACTGGATTACTTTTATCAGATTAATCAATTATATGTATCATCCTGTTCGTTCTCTTTTAACAAAGCTACTCTTGATGAATCAATATTTGTATCTTGCTCTGTTATTTCTATTCCAGTTTTTATATCTACTAAACTACATTTAATATTATTAGGTTGTTTAAATTTTAAAATAGGCTCTTTAATAAGAGCTTCCTTCATAAATTTAGTCCATATTGGACATGCAAGATTGCCACCAGTCACTCTTGGGCCAAGTGACATTCTATTATCATATCCAACCCAAACTCCAGTAGCAATTTGTGGAGTATACCCTATAAACCAAACATCACTTGAATTATTTGTAGTTCCAGTTTTTCCAGCACATGGTCTATTTAAATTTTTAGCATACCATCCACTACCCTTTTCTATTGTTTCTTGTAACATATCTGTTATAATAAAGCATACTTGTTTTGAAAGAACTTCTTGTCTATAAGGTTCAAATTGTTCTATTAATCTACCATCTTTATCAAATATCTTTCTTATAATATAAGGTTTGCTTTTTATTCCTCCAGAAGCAAAAGTTGCAAAAGCTGCAACCATGTCCTGTAAAATTACATCACTAGCTCCTAAAGCTAAAGTTAAAGAATTATCTAATTTTGTTGATATACCTAATTTTTTTGCTATTGCTATAACTTTAATTGGAGTTATACGATGAATAAGTTCAACAGCACAAGTATTAATAGATAGTGCCAAAGCCATTTTAAGAATTATTTTCCCTCTATATTTATTGTTATAATTTTTAGGGCTCCATACTGTATTTTTATTAACTAAATTTCTTTCATGTATTTTATTACCTATAGGCATTAGCTCCCATTCATTATTATTGTATATAAAGACTATAGGAACATCATTTAATATTGTTGATGCAGTTAAACCATTTTCTAGAGCAGTTAAATATATAAATGGTTTGAATGACGACCCAGCTTGTCTTGTAGCTTGGGTTGCTCTATTAAATTGTGATTTTTGAAAATTTCTACCACCAACCATTGCTAAAATTTCACCATTATTTATATCAAGTGAGATAAGAGCTCCTTGAACTTGATTTATATTGTTTATACCTTTGTTCTCATCAAACTTTAACAAAGTTTCATTAAGTATTTTTTCAGCCATCATTTGAGCATGTAGATCAATAGTTGTATAAATAGATAATCCTGAATTTAATAATGTATTTTTACCATATTTTTTTTCAATAAAGTTGCTTATAATTTCTATAATATACTTGCCAGTCTGATTATTTATATTTGTATTGTTTGGTAGTTTTTGTTTATAAGCTGCTATTGCTTGCTTATCTGTAATAAAATGCAGTTTTTTCATTTTATATAAAACAATATTACGTCTTTTAAGCATTGCAACGTCATTATTAAAAGGATTATAATAATTTGGAGATTTTGGTATTGCAGCAAGCGTTGCACATTCTGCAAGACTTAAATTTTTTACGTCTTTATTAAAATATAGTTTTGCCGCTGCCTGCACTCCATATGTTCTATTGCCAAAATAGACTTGGTTTAAATAAAGTTGTAAAATTTCATATTTAGAGTAATGTCTTTCAAGGTGAATAGATAACAATATTTCTTTAATCTTTCTAATTACAGTTTTTTCTCCAGTCAAAAACAAAATCTTTACAAGTTGTTGTGTTATTGTTGAGCCACCTTCTACAATTTTTCTTTTTAATAATAACTTACATATAGCTCTGATAATTCCTTTTATTGATATACCACAATGCTTAAAAAAATCTTGATCTTCAATAGCAATAAAAGCATTTATCAAATTATATGGTATATCAGATATGTTAACAAGGGTTCTTCTTTCTGTAAATAATTCTGCTATTAAGTTATTATTCCTGTCATATATTTTTGTAGATAAATTAGGAACATAATTATCTAATTGTTGTATAGAAGGTAAACTGTCATAAATATTAAGCGTAAGTTTTATTACTATATAAATAAAAATGAAGATTAAACAAATTGACAATTTTTTTATATTACTATTTTTAGTCATAATTAGTCTGACTATATATGTGAAGACTAAGCATTTTATGTATAATATATATTATACATAATAATAAGAGATATGATTAAACAATATAACAAAAAAATAAAAAAATATCTGATTATTGGCTTGATTGTAATCTTTCCAATATGGGTTATACTATCTGTATTGATTATATTCATTAAATGGATAAGTAATTTTAGCTTTTATTTAATTAGTTATTTGCTAGTTCATTGTAAATATAATATATCATTACCACTAAGAGTATTAAGTTTTTTTATTTCAATAGTAAGTATAATAATTGTAGGAGTTATTATAAATCTCAGAGTTGGTCACACAATAAGTACATATATAGAAAAACTTATTAAAAAAATTCCAATTGTAGGAGCATTACACTCAACAGCAAAACAATTTATAAGCTTTATATTTTGTAAAAATTCTAGTAGACAATTTAAAAAAGTTGTTTTTATACCATATCCTAATACCAAAATATATAGTGTTGCTTTTGTAACAGGAGAGCAAAAAATTAACAAAGATAAATATTTATCTGTATTTATGCCAACAACTCCTAATCCTACTACTGGATTCTTGTTATTCTTTAAAGAAGAAGATATACTATATACAAATTATACAGTAGAACAAGCATTTAAAACAATTATTTCTATTGGTATAATAACTATGGATAAAGGAAAATGATCTATAAAGCGCCACGGGGGACACATGATATTTTTGGTGAGGATGTTCTTGCTATTAATTTACTAGAAAAGTACGCTAGAAATATTTTTACTAAAAATGGATTTGAAGAAATTAGAACACCTATGTTCGAAGAAGCTAATTTGTTTATTAGAGCAATAGGAAGTATAACTGATATTGTTGAAAAGGAAATGTATGTTTTTAATGATAAAAAAGGTAGAAAATTAGCTTTACGTCCAGAAGGAACTGCATCTATTGCTAGAGCATTTATTGAACATAAAATGAATGTATTAAATACTATTGGTAAATTTTTTTATATAGGAGAAATGTTTCGATATGAGAAGCCACAAAATGGAAGATATAGACAATTTCATCAGATAGGTGCTGAGTATTTTGGAAACGACAATCCTATTGCTGATGCTGAGATTATTACACTTGCACAAAATATACTTGCGTATATAGGAATAAAAAATATTAACATCAATATAAATTCGTTAGGCTGTCAACATTGTAGACCTAAGTTTAAAAAAATTCTTGTTAAATATTTTTACTCTATGAAAAAAGATTTATGTGATAATTGTTTAAGTAGATTAGACACAAATCCGTTTCGATTACTTGACTGTAAATTAGATACAATAAAATTCATCAATACTCCCAAAATAACGAATTATCTTTGTAATAATTGTATCAACCATTTTAATACATTAAAATTATTGCTTAAAAGTGGAAATTGCAAATATCATATTAATAATAAACTTGTTAGAGGATTAGATTATTATACAAAAACAATTTTTGAAATTAATACTATAAATGATGAGGATAATGCACAAAGTGTTCTAGCTGCCGGTGGTAGATATAACAATCTTGTTAATGAACTAAGCGAAGGTAAAATAAACACACCTGCAGTTGGTTTTGCATTTGGAGTAGAACGAGTCTTAAGAACAGTACAAAAGACTCTACTAATTAACAAGTCTACTCCTAATGAGAAAATACTTATAGCTCTTGCTGACAAAGAACTATTAAAAGAAGCTTTTTACTATTATACATTACTTAGAAAAACATTATTGCAACATAAGCATAACATTACCCTCTTGGCCCCTATAGATAGCATTAGTTTGACAAAGCAATTAAAGTTTGCAAATCAAATAGGTATTTCTAAAACAATTATTTTTGCGAAAGAAGAATACTGTAATCATAAAGTAATAATAAAGTATATGAACAATAGAAAGCAAATAACAATTTCAATAAGTAATTTAAGTAAATTTTTACTTATTTGATTAGATAGTAATGATTTTGTTATTATAAATAAATGTTACGATACAGTTTAAATAATATTAATATTTCTCATAATGATTTATTAAGAAAACTGGGTTATATAAAGCAGACAACAGATTTAACTAATAATATTTTAAAATCAATAAATGATGTTCGGTGTTTGGCAAAAAAACTAATTGTACCTCAATGCTCATTAGCTTGTGAAAGATTACTACTAAATAAAAATGCTAGCATTACTACTGACAATGGGTATAATATTAAAAGCTATGATGTTAGTAAATTATTAAAAGATTGTTTTAAAATATATGGAATAGTTGTAACTATAGGAATACATTTAGAAAATAAAGTTCATTATTTTATTAATCGAAGTGATCTATTTCATGCCGTAGTATTAGATGCAGCTGGTTCAGTAGCGGTAGAAAATGTCATTACAAGTTTAAATGATCAAATTAAACAGTATGAAAGTAATCATAACAATCTAATTACAAAAAGATATTCTCCTGGTTATGGCGATTGGTTACTTAATAAAAATCAATCATTATTAGATTGGTTAGGGGCTAGTAAAATAGGTATTCATATCAATAATTCTTTTCAAATGAAACCTGAAAAATCTATTTCAGCTATACTTGGAGTAGCGAAAAGTAAAGAAGATATATCAAATAAAGGTTTAAATTAATATGAACAAACAAACTTTTTTAAGTATTATGCAGAATCGTGTGTTGTTAATGGATGGAGCAACTGGTACTGAATTACAACGTAAAAATTATCTTGATGGAGTTATAGTTCCAGAAGAATTAAATATTAAGTTTCCAGAACGAATAAAAGATATATATGCTACATATATTCAAGCTGGGTCTGATATAATTCTAGCAAACACTTTCGGCATAAACCCAATAAAACTAAAAAAATATCAACTTTTAGATAAAGCTGATATGATGGTTAAATCTGGAATTAATTTAATAAGGGAATTATCATCTGATGTTATAGTAGCAGGAGATATTTCTTCATTAGGAGAATACATTGATCCATTAGGCTCATTATCATTTGATGAGGCTTATGAAGCTTTTTCATTTCAAGCATCATTGTTAAGTAAATATGCAGTCGACATAATAGTTATTGAAACAATAACTGAAATCAAAGAGTTGAAGGCAGCTATTCTTGCTACTAAAGACAACTTTAATGGACCAATTATTGCACAAATGACATTTCTACAAGATGGGATTACAGTAACTGGGACTAATTTACAAAGTTTTATTACCATGGCTGAAAGTTTAGAAGTAGATGTATTAGGGCTTAATTGTTCTATAGGTTCTACTGAATTGTCAGATCTTATTAAATTCGTGTGTAGTAATACAAATTTACCTATATCTTTTAAGCCTAATGCAGGAATGCCAATGTTAATTAACAATAAAACACTATTTCCAGAATCTAAAGATGAATTTGTAGAATCTAGTTTAAAAGCATATTCTTACGGTGTAAATATTTTTGGTGGGTGCTGTGGAACCACTCCTGCTTTTATACAAGCCTTATCTACTCAGCTAAAAAATAAAAAGCCAATATTTAGAAAAAATAGCAATAAATACTTTCTATCAACAAGAACAGTAGCATTTGATGTTAATTGTACACAAAAACCTATTATAATTGGAGAAAGAATTAATCCTACTAACAGACAAAGATTACAAAGAGAACTATATAAAGGCAGTTTATCATTTGCTATAGATGAAGCGCGTGCACAAGTGAAGTCAGGAGCTAAGCTATTAGATATTAACATGGGCATATCTAATGTAGATGAAGTTATACTGTTAAAAAATGCTGTAAATCACATACAAGAAATTGTATCAGTCCCTTTATGTATTGATTCTAGCAATACTAATGCTATAGAAGAAACTGTAAAAAATTGCGCAGGAAAACCTATAATTAATTCTGTGAATGGAAACATAGATAAATTAAAGATTATTCTTCCAATAGTTAAACGTTATGGAACGATGTTAGTGGCTTTAACAACAAATGAACATGGTATTCCTGAAACGGCTGAAAGAAGGTTAGAAATAGCTACGCAAATTATAAACTATGTAGACAAATATAATATTAAGAGAAGTAATATAATTTTTGATTACCTTGTTCTTGCAATAAGTTCTTCTCCAACTCAGAGTATAGAAACATTAAAGGCTATGGAACTTTCTAAAAAAATTTTTCCTGAATGTTCACTTATATTAGGAATATCAAATATATCTTTTGGTATGCCTTCGCGTCAAGTTATCAATTCAACATTTCTTAAAATGACAGTAGAGGCAGGCCTTGATTTTGCTATTATAGATCCACATGCTGATTGGAAAATTGATAATAAAATAGCTCGAGATTTACTTTTAAATAAAGACAAAGAAGCAATGCGCAATTATATGAAAGTTTTTAGTTCTAAAAATTATCAACAAGTCCCGTTGGTAAAAAGTACAAATAAGAAGCATTTAACATATGACAAACAGCTTTATAATGCAATTTTAGATGGTAATGAGAATAATAATATTAATGAGATTGTCAAACAAATTATTACGGCTACACCATTTCATAAAAATCCTTTTAATCAAGTAAGTTCATGTATATTAAAGGCATTAAATATCGTAGGACAACGATTTGCATCAAAACAGTTCTTTTTACCTCAAATTATTATGTCTGCAAAAGTAGCCCAAACTGCTTTTTCTATTGTTAAAAAGATTTTAAAAAATGAAAATATAAAACCCATAGGTTCGATTATTATAGCTACAGTTAAAGGAGATATACACGATATAGGTAAAAACATAGTAGGAGCAGTATTAGAAAGTTATGGATTTGATGTTGTCGATATGGGTATAAACGTTGACTCTTATGCAATAATAAGTAAAGCAAAAAAAATTAAACCCATTGCAATAGGGTTGTCTGCTTTAATGACAACAACGATGCCAGAAATGAAAAAAGTTATACATTTGAGAAATATTAATAAAATACCAGTAAAGGTCATTATAGGAGGAGCAGCTGTTACTAAACAGTATGCTAATGACATTGGAGCTGATGCTTATGCTAAAGATGCAATGGAAGCTGCTATATCTATAAAAACTTTTATAAAATAATCTATTTTAAGTTAGTATATATTACATGGCATTATTTCAGTCATTTTTGCAAGTGGTAAATAGGCTTTGTTTCTTATTGTTTTTGAGATTTTAATAACATTTGTTTCATTTATCAAGACAGACAAAATTTTTTCAAGTGTAATTTTTTTCATGTTTGGACATGTTGCTAATGTTGAAGCTGCATAGAACTTTTTTTGTGGATTTTCTTTTTGTAGTCTATGTAAAATACCAGTTTCAGTTCCTATAATAAATTCTTTATGTTTACTTAGAGAGACGTATTGACACATTTGAGATGTAGACATAGCTTTATCTGCCAACGATATTACTTCAAGTCTACATTCAGGATGTACTAAAACTTTTGCTAGTGGATATTGTTTTTTTAATTTTAAGATATGATTTGGTAATATAAAATTGTTATGTGTTGGACAAAATCCATCATAAAGATACATCTTTATTCCGGACATTTTTTGAACATATGCTCCTAAATTACGATCTGGTATAAAGATAATTTCTTTATTTTTTGGAATACTCTTAACAACATTTATAGCGTTAGATGATGTACAACATATATTACTTTCAGCTTTAATATCAGCAGATGTATTGATATAACTTACTACTATTGGATTTGTATATTTAGATTTTATTGTTTTTAATTTTTGTGCATTGATCATATTAGCCATAGGACACATGGCATTTAATTCTGGAAGAATAATTTTTTTGTTAGGATTCAGTATTGACGCAGTTTCTGCCATGAAATGAACTCCACAAAAAACAATTATGTCTGCATCGACTTGTTGTGTTTTTTTACTTAAGTCTAATGAATCACCTACAAAATCTGCAATATCCTGAATTTCTGGCAACTGGTATATATGCGCTAAGATAATGGCGTTTTTTTTGCGTTTTAATTCATGCAACTCTTGAATTGTTTCTTTCATTATACTTTTGTTCCTTTACATTTTAAAATAATTTTAATAAGTAGTATATTTATATATCAATGAAAAAGTATTATTATATTATGTTTATCATAGCTATTTTATCTTCTATTTCAGATTATTCGCATTGTCAGTTGTATAAATACAATGCACACTTAAAAAAATATAACTCAAAAGTAGTATATAAAACAATTAATATATCAAAAAATGAGTGTTTTGAAAAGATTATTAATACTGTTAAACTCCTTCAAGCAAAAGTAGTGAAAATGAATTTACAACAAGGCTATATAATAGCTTATAAATTTAATAAAAAGTTTGATTGTTGTTTAGAAACTACTGAAGTAACTTTTTTATTGTATGAGTTACAACCAAGTTGTACAACAGTTATTATAACTTCAAATAATAGCTTACTGAATTCTTTCATTAATAATCAATTATGTCAAATAAATAATATATGATGAAAAAATATAATTATATATGTTATATATGCATTACATTAATTTTAATTTTTAATAAAGGAAATAGAGTTCTGATTAACCGTTTATTTGAACAGAAGAATTTAAGAAGCAGTATAAAGACTATTCGTAAACAAAATAATGATTTAAGAAAAAAAATATTTTGTTTGGAAAATAAAGATTATTATTTAGAACGAGCTATACATACTGAGTTAAATATGATAGCTCCAGGAGAAATAGAATATAGATTTTCTTTAGTAAAATAAATATAAGTTATTTAAAATAATGATTTTTTTTACAGGGGCTAATTTTGTTTGTAAAATCATATCAACAACTTCAATAATGATATTGTAAAAAATACAGAATCAATGTATGAAGATTAACACAATACAAAGATATATAATAATAATATTATCTACACAACAAGGAGTGCAAAGATGTATAACAAAACTGTAAAAATTAATAAAAATATTGTTATTTCAAATGATAATCCAATTGTGATAATAGCAGGGCCATGTGTTTTAGAAAGTGAAAAATGTTCTTTAAGGTTAGCTACAAAATTAAAACAAATAACTGATAAATTAAATATTAATTTTATTTTCAAAGCTTCTTATGATAAAGCAAACAGATCATCATATCAATATTATAGAGGGCCTGGCTTAGAAAAGGGTTTAAAACTTTTATCAAAAATAAAAAAAGAATTAAACTTGTCTATTATAACTGATGTGCATGCATATGATCAAGTTAATAAAGTAGCAGAAATAGTTGATATTTTGCAGATTCCTGCTTATTTATCTAGACAAACAGACTTAATAACAGCTTGTTCCTTAACAGGAAAACCAATTAATATAAAAAAAGGGCAATTTTTGGCTCCTGATGATATGTTTCATGTAATTCATAAATCAGAAATAAATGGTAATTGCAACTTATTATTAACAGAGCGTGGAACATGTTTTGGCTATCATAATCTTATTGTAGATTTTAGAGGCATTGAAATAATGAAACAAACTGGGTACCCAGTTGTTTTTGATGCCACCCATAGTGTACAATATCCAGGCAATTGTAAAAATGAAAATTATAGTGGAGGAGATAGAAATTTTGTTTTACCTCTTTCAAAAGCAGCTGTAGCAATGCGTATTGCTGCTTTAGTTTTAGAAGTGCATGAAGAGCCAGATAGAGCACTTTCTGATGGGGCGGCTAGTATTAACATACAAAATTTTACATATATACTTAAAATAGTTAAAATGATAGACGAATTAATTAAAAATAATTGACATAAAATAAGATTATATTTTGTTCCTGTATTCGCAAAACTTTAAATTATTTAACCTATTTCTGAATTATGGCAAACATATAATATAGTATGTGGTATAGTTTGTATGAACTATGTACAACTCAATAAAAAAGTTTATAATTTGTATTATATTTTATTTTTTATACTGTACTTATTATTTTCTAGTTGTAAGCATAACAAACTCGCACAAATTAGTAAATTAGATTCACATGTTCAAATATTAAAAAATTTTAAGTTAATATCTACTAATAAAGGTAATTTAAGAATTGTTGTAGAATCTACATTGGCCTCTTGTCATACAAGTGATATTATTCATTTAGAACACCCTGTTGTTCTTTTCTATATAGATGGAAAATATATAGCTAGTTTGACTTCTAGCCAAATGGCTCTGAATACTAAAACGTATGATTTTCAAAGTTATGGACAATGTACTTTGAAATTGGTAGATAAAACAACATTAACAACTAAACAACTAATATATAATGCTAGTAAAGGATTAATTTATAGTTATAATAATATTATTATATCTGCACCTAATAATATTGTGATATATGGTACAAGTATTCAAACTGATATACAAATGAAAAATATAACTATTCAAGGATATAAACTATTAATTGTTTAAATTTAATAAGTTATTATTAATTATATTTATAATTGTTACTGCTAATTTTGAAATAAGTTATGCCAAAATCATCATCACTGGAACTGTAATGAAAATAACAGAAGGTGGACATATTATTGTTTCCAAAGGACAATCGCAAATCATTCAAAATAATAATATATTTAGAGCTAATTTAATATTGTATAACAGATACAGAAACAGTATAGTATCTTATGGGAAGATTGACATACACTTACAAATACAAAAAGATGAATTTATTGAAGCACAAGGAGAACAAGCCCAATTTTGTTTTAATAGAAAAATTGGCAAACTAGTAGGAGGAACACAACAAGTTATAATAAAATATTTCAAAAAAAATTTAATTATGCCATACTGCACTTTATATTCAGATCAACTGTATTTTGATCAAAATACTTTAGAAGCTTATAATAATGTTAAAGTAGTTACAAAATATGGTTTTATTAGATCAAATAATGCTTTTTTTAATAATAATTGTGCCATTTTTAAATCAGATAAAAACAGGCCAACTGCAGATATTTTGTATAATAATATGAAAATATTTTGTAAAGCAAACGAAATTTTATTTTCTTTTGAAAATAATAAAATCATTATGAAAGGTAACATTAAATGTACAATAAAAACTTAAAATAAACGACCAAACTAATGCAACTTATAGCAAAAGATTTATTTAAAAAATATAAGTATAGAGTTGTTGTAAATGGAGTTAATATTACAGTTAACCAGGGAGAAATTGTAGGTTTATTAGGGCCTAATGGAGCAGGAAAAACAACAACATTTCATATGTTTGTTGGATTGGTAAGGCCAACTAGTGGCTCAGTTTATATTGATAATATAAATGTAACAAAATTACCTATGTATAAGCGATGTAGACAAGGACTTGGATATCTGCCACAAGAATCGTCTATATTTAGAGGTATGACAGTTGAAAATAATCTAATGTCTATAGCGCAGTTACTTCCTATTTCACAAAATGAACAACAGAAAAAAGTAGATTTATTACTGCAAACTTTTGGATTGTATAAATTACGTAAACAAATTAGTATCACTCTATCTGGTGGTGAAAAAAGGAGATTAGAAATAGCTAGAGCTCTTATAATAAATCCAAAATTTTTACTTTTAGATGAACCATTTGTAGGTATTGATCCAATAACAGTGGAAGATATACAACACATAATAAAAAAATTGAAATATATGAATTTTGGAGTTTTTATTACAGATCATAATGTCAGAGAAACACTTGAGGTTATTGATAGAGCGTATATAATCTATGAAGGAAAGATTTTATTTGAAGGGAATGCAATCGAGTTACTAAACAATTCGCAATCAAAAGCAGTGTACTTAGGGAATAATTTTAGAATGTAATTGATTTGTATTATTCAATTAATAGTTTATTTAGGATCCAGTTTCCTTGCTATAAGTTTTAAATTATTAAGATAGGAGAAAATTAAATGAAAATCATGGATTTTTTAAATCAAGATGCTATTATTTTAGATTTAACATCACAAGATAAAAGCTCTACTATAAATGAACTTGTTAGTTTAATTAAATTAGATAACAGTGCAACAAGTGAAATAGTTAATATCATTTTAGCACGGGAAAAACTTGGATCTACAGGTATAGGACAAGGAATTGCAATCCCTCATGGTAAGACAAATATCTTAACAAAGCAAACAGGTATACTTGGCATTTCTCATAAAGGAATAGAATTCAACTCACTTGATGGAGAACTTGTTTATATAGTATTTGTACTAATTGGACCTGTTGATGAAACTGTAGAACATTTAAATGCATTATCAAAAATATCTAAACTTGTTAAAGATAAATGTATAAGAACAGCTATAAAGTTAGCTAAAACTAAAGATGAAATAATTACCCTAATAAATAAAGAGGACTCTTATTGATATTGATGTATGATAGAAATTCTATATACACTTCTTCTTCAATATTGTTTTAATAAGCTTTGTATTATAACAATATTTAAATGAAAAAAAAGATCATTAAAGTCAAAAACAAAATGGGATTACATGCTAGACCTTCAAGTCTTCTTGTAAGAGTTGTATCTCAATATACATCTACTCATGTTACAATTTTAAAAGATAATTTTAAAGTAAACGGTAAAAGTATTATGGGAGTGATGGCTTTAGCTGCTAGTTATGATAGTGTATTGTGTTTTATTGTTGATGGGCCAGAAGAAGATGACATGCTAGATTCTATAGATAAGTTATTTAAATCTCAATTTAATGAAAGTAAATGAAAAATGTTTATTAAACAGGATATGGTATTTAATGGAATTGCTGCCTCTGGAGGCATTGCAATTGGGAATGTAATTTTTATAGATGAAACTGTATTGTATCTCAGTTCGTATTTATCCTATAAAAAAATACCACTTAACAAAAGAAACACAGAAAAATTACGTTTTTATAAAGCTATTGATAAAACTAGATATGAATTACAAATAATGTATAAGAAAGTGAATAGTTTACTTGGATACAAATATGCACAAATAGTCAGTGTACATATGTTAATTTTAGATGATCCAGAGATGATTAAAAATGTTATAGAACTAATCAATCTTGGTTTTAATGCAGAACATTCTCTTTGTAAAGTTATAAACAAGATTATTAATTCTTTTAAAAATAGTAAAGATAATTATTTGCAAGAAAGAACAATAGATATACAAGATGTAGTTAAAAAAATATTACATAATTTATCAGGACTAAAACATAATGCAAATATTTTAAAACATAATAAGCATTATACAATAGTTGTTGCGCATAATTTAGATCCAAGTGATACTGTTAATATGAGAGAAAAGTATATTAAAGGTTTTGCAATAGATATTGGAGGCAAAACATCACATACAGCTATATTAGCACAAGGATTAGAACTTCCAGCGGTTGTGGGTTTACAGGTAATATCTTTATATGCTAAAACTGGAGATACTGTTATTATAGATGGGAATTTAGGTAAAGTGATTTTAAATCCATCTTTTCACTCAATAGTAAAATATCAAAAACTATGTAAATTACAAAAAACTAAGAACAAGCAAGAATTAAAAAACTTAAGAGATTTTCAAACTGAAACTGTAGATCATCATAAATTTACTATTTATGCAAATATTGATAATTATGATGAAGTGCAATCAGTTCTACAACATGGAGCCTATGGAATAGGATTATATAGAACTGAATATATGTATCTTAATAATAATTGTATTCCTTCTGAAGAAGATCATTTTATTAATTATGTAAATATTGTAAAAAAAATGAATCCTTATGTTACTATTATTAGAACTGTTGATTTAGGTGGCGATAAATTATTTAAGTTGTGCTCATTAGATAAAAATCCATTTTTAGGCTTACGAGCAATTAGATTATGTCTGAAATATCCACAAATTTTGATTAATCAGCTAACAGGTATTCTTAGAGCCTCAGCTTATGGCAAAATCAAGATTATGTACCCTATGATATCAAGCATTGAAGAACTTCGTGCAGCTAATAACATCTTAGATAATGTTAAATATGATTTAAGAAAAAAATGTGTTAAATTTGATGACAAAATAGAAGTAGGAGTTATGATAGAAGTTCCATCTGCTGTAATGGTAATTGATTCTATAGTACAAGAAGTTGATTTTGTTTCTATAGGAACAAATGATTTAATACAATATGCACTTGCAGTTGATAGACTTAATGAAAACGTTGCTAATTCATATGATCCTTTACATCCTGCCATTCTTAGATATATTAGAAATATTATTGAAGCAAGTCACAATGTAGGTATAAATGTCAGTATGTGTGGAGAAATGGCTAGTAACACATATTATACTCCTATTTTAATAGGGTTAGAACTTGATGAATTTAGTGTAGCTGTGTCTCAAATAACAAAAATAAAAAAAATAATAAGAAACATATCATTTATAGAAGCTAAAATATTTGCAAAAAATATATTACAATGTAGCGATAAACATGAAATAATAAATATTATTAACACTAGTAAATTTGGTAGAAAAAATTATGTCTAATATTAATATAAGAAATTTTTGCATAATAGCTCACATAGATCATGGGAAAAGTACTTTAGCAGCACGTATTCTTGAGTATACTAAGGTTGTAAAAAATAAAAACAAGATACATCAAATACTAGATGCAATGGAACTTGAACAAGAACGAGGCATTACTATAAAAGCTAAAACTGTTCGAATGGATTATATAGATATAAATCATAAACGATATATATTTAACTTAATTGATACACCAGGTCATGTTGACTTTAGTTATGAGGTACATCGAGCACTTGTTGCTTGTGAAGGAGCGATCTTAGTAATAGATGCTACACAAGGAGTAGAATCTCAAACAATTGCCAATACTTTATTAGCTAAAAAGGCTGGACTTTATATTATTCCAGTAATAAACAAAATTGATCTTCTGAATGCTGACACTACTAGGACTATTGAACAAATAAAACATGATCTTAAGATTTATACTAATCCAATTCTTGTCAGTGCTAAGAAAAATATAGGAATTAATAAAATAATAGATTCAATAATTATTAATATACCTCAGCCAAAAATTATATTAAAAACATCATTATCAGCTATAATTTTTGATTCATTTTATGATCAATATCGTGGAGCTATACTTTTAATTAGAGTATTTCAAGGTTGCATAACAAAGAATATGAAAATTACATTGATATCATCTAAGATCGATTATAAGGTACTTGAGGTTGGGTATATACAACTTACAATGATTGAATCAAGTTTTATTTGTTCAGGAGAAGTAGGCTATATAATTACAGGAATAGGCCTTAAAGATATACATAATATCAAAATAGGTGATACTATTACTGAATCAAAGAACAAAACACAAACAATAAGGGATATAGATAATAATTGTCAAATTAGTAATAAAATAACACCATTTCTTTTTGCAGGTGTATATTCTAATAATGTATCTGAATACAAAAATTTACAAGTAGCTCTTGATAAACTTCAGCTTTCAGATTCATCTTTTAGTTATACTACAGATTCATCTAAATTTTTAGGTTTAGGGTTTAGATGTGGTTTTTTAGGCTCTTTGCATTTAGAGATAGTTAAAGAAAGACTTGAAAGAGAATTTGGCTTAAGCATTTTCATTACTTTTCCAAGCGTATTATATAAAATACAATATAATAACAATGTATGTACTATCAATAGTCCATCAAAATGGCCAAATAATATTAAAATTGATAAAATTTTAGAACCTTATGTTGAAATGACTATTAAAACTCCTGTTAGATATTTAGGCGTTATTTTTGAATTATGTAAAAACAAAAGAGGGATTCAGAAAGAACTTAAATATATAAACTCTTTAAATATAATGTTAAAATATGTAATGCCACTTTCAGAAATAATCGTAAATTTTCATACTATTTTAAAATCATTATCTAGTGGATATGCTTCGTTTACTTATCAACATATAGGTTTTAAATGTAGCAATTTAGTTAAATTAGAGATACTAATAAATGCAGTTGTTATAGATACATTAACTACAATTGTGCATATTAACAAAGCATATAGTACTGCACACAGTTTAGTTAATAAATTAAAATCACTTATTCCACAACAACTGTTTGAGATACCAATTCAAGCAAAAATTAATAACAGAATTATTGCTAGAGCAAATATATCTGCATTACGTAAAGATGTTCTTGCAAAATGTTATGGTGGAGATATATCTAGAAAACGCAAATTATTAGAAAAACAAAAAGCAGGTAAGCACAAAATGAAAAAATTTGGTAAAGTAAATATTCCGTCTGAAACGTTCATTAATTTATTTAAGATAACATAGGTGGCTTGACATGGAATACAAACTTTTTATTGTTGGATTTATTATGCTAGCTATAAATATAATTTTGATACTTATCAAACATTATTTTCAAATATCATTATCACACAAACTGTTGAAATTTATCTATTCATGGATTGATTCTGCATGGGCCGCTTTTATTTTAGCATCTTTTATTATGTTTTTTTGTATAAAATCATTTAAGATACCATCAGGTAGTATGAAAAATACTCTCATTGAGGGAGATCATATTTTTGTAAATAAGTTTATTTATGGAATTAGGCGTCCTTTTGTTCAAATTGGACCCCGTTATTTCAAATGGCATAATATACACCGTGGAGATATAGTGGTATTTCAATGCCCACCACAAGCAATGACATTGTTTGAACAAGCAACTGGTGTAAAAAAGGATTTTATAAAACGCTGTATAGGAATAGAAGGAGATACGATTGAAATTAAAGATAGACAACTTTTTGTTAACAAACAATTAATACATGAACCTTATGTTATATTTAGTAATAAAATTATACCATACAAGAATAACGTTAATGTATTATATATTTATAATAAGGATACATATCAAAAAGAATGGGAACGTGGCAACCTTTGTTTCAATCCTTTGACAGATGATTTTGGGCCTGTTACCATTCCAAAAGGACATTACATGATGTTAGGAGACAATCGTGATGTATCTTTTGACTCACGTTTTTGGGGACCACTGCCTGATAAATACATCAAAGGTAAAGCATTTTGCATTTATTGGCCTATAACACGTTGGAAAATATTATGATATGTACGTTATGGATATTACTGACACTTCTTTTTATTATTTTTGAGATATTCATTCCATCAGTATGTTTCTTTATTTGTTTATCAATTGGCTCATTATGTGCAGGCATTGTTTCTGCTTATTGGCAACATTATATTTGTATGAATATAGATTTAATTACGTTTGTCATGATGTCTATTATATCATTATTTTGTATAAGGCCCATTTTTGTTAAATTTATAAAAAATGAGTTGATGACTAATGTTGATGCACTTATTAACACTAAAGCGATAGTAACTATAAAAATAACCCCTTACGCTATTGGCTGGGTTAAAACTGATAATGAATTGTGGAGAGCTAAAGCTAACATTGAAATTGACGTTGGATCCATAGTGACGATAAGGAGTGTAGATGGAACAACATTAAATGTTGATAAAACAGCTTAATAACTAACATAATGGAGGTATATTTATGGATTTACTATTTTGGATTGTAATATTTTTTGTAATTATTTTTATGGCTAACTCTATAAAAATAATAAGACAATATGAAAAGGGAATTATTGAGACTCTAGGTAAATACACTGGAATAAAAAATTCAGGAGCTAATGTTATTATTCCCATTTTCCAGAGAATGTTAAGAGTTGATATGAGAGAACGCGTTATTGATGTTCCTCCTCAAAGTGTTATCACAAAAGATAATGTATCTGTCATTGTAGACGCAATAATTTATTTTCAAGTTACTGATCCTGTTAAGGTAGTTTATAATATTGAGAATTTTGCTGTAGCAGCCTTGAAACTGGCACAAACTAATCTACGAAATGTTATTGGAGATATGGAACTTGATAATACACTAACATCAAGGGAAAATATTAATACTCAATTAAGATCAGTAATGGATGAAGCTACTGATAAATGGGGGGTTAAGGTAACAAGGGTTGAAATACAGAAAATAGATCCACCCAAAGATATAACTGATGCTATGTCAAAACAAATGAAAGCAGAAAGAGAAAAAAGAGCCAATATTTTAGAAGCTGAAGGTTTTAGACAATCTGCTATTCTGAAAGCTGAGGGGCAAAAACAAGCAGTAATACTAGAATCTGAAGCTTTAAAAGAAAAACAGATTTTAGAAGCAATTGGTAAAGCAGAAGCAATAAAAAAGGTTACAGAAGCTGAAAAATATAAGATAGAAACAATTTATGATTCTATACATAAAGGTAAACCTACCAATGATCTACTAGCTATTAAATATCTAGACACACTAAACAAAATTGCTAATGGTAAAGCAACAAAAATTTTTTTACCGCTCGAAACCAGTAGCTTTCTAGCTTCAATTGGTGGAATAAAAGAACTGTTTATAAACAATGGCTAATGTTAGCTTATATGTACATATTCCATTTTGTTATAGTAAGTGTTTTTATTGTGGATTTTTTTCAATTAAATACAGTCAACTTATTGTAGATGAATATATTACTGCTTTAATAAAAGAAATGCAACACTTTCAAGAACAGTCAATACATTCTGTATATATTGGAGGTGGAACTCCATCTATATTATCTATAAAACAAATGCAAAGACTTTTAAATGCTATAGGAAAATTTTTTAATTTAAATAAGTTACAAGAATTTACATTTGAGGTTAATCCAGATTCTATATCTATTGATAAATTGAAATTACTAAAATCTTTTTGTGTAAATAGATTAAGTATTGGTTTGCAATCTATTAATGATAAATTACTTACATATCTTGGTAGAACGTATAACTTTCAATTGTTTCTTAAGATTTATGAAGCAGCAAGAAAAGAAGCATTTAACAATATAAATATAGATTTAATATATGGTTTTCCAAAACATATAATGAATGACTGGATCCAAACCTTAAGTACAGTTTTATCACTTAATAGTGAACATTTATCCCTTTATCCTATGTCAATAGAAATGAATACTGTGTTTTATAAGAAACATTTTAATATAGATAATAAGTTACAACGAAAGATGTATGATATAGCTGTGAAAATGTTGAATTATAATAAGTATGTACATTATGAAATTTCAAGTTGGGAAAAAAGAAATAATAAATCAATACATAATGTATCTTATTGGAATAATTGTGAATATATAGGAATAGGAGCTGGAGCATGTGGATATATCAACCATATACGATATAAAAATATAGACAATGTACCTAAATATATAAGCTTAATTAAGACAAATAATATTAATGTAAAAATTGAACATGAAAAAATAAACAAGGCAACTCATATATTAGAAAGTATTTTACTTGGACTTAGGCTTTTAGAAAATGGGGTTAATATTAAATTTTTTAAACTATATAAACAACACTATCTTGCACTTAAGAAGTGCTTAAACAATAAAACATTAATAAATAATGCTGGAAAAATCAAATTAAATCCAAAATATATTTTTGTTAGTAACCAAATTCTAAAAGAATTTGTATAAAACATCAAATAAAGGATATCATTTGTGATAAAAGAAATGTTAAAAAAGATTTTTGGCTCTCAAAACTCTAGAGATTTAAAAGTCGTTAATTTAATAGTTGATAAAGTCAATTCTTTAGAATTTCAGATCAAAAAGTTAACAGATATAGAATTAAAACATAAAACATTGGAATTTAAAGAAAGACTCTTACATGGTCAGACACTTGACGATATTTTACCAGAAGCATTTGCTTGTGTTAGGGAAACTGCAACACGAACTATTGGACAAAGACATTTTGATGGACAAATCATTGGTGGTTATATTCTTCATAAGGGAAAGATAGCTGAAATGAAAACTGGTGAAGGTAAAACTTTAGTAGCTACATTGCCTGCATATCTTAATGCTTTATCTAAGAATGGAGTTCATATAGTCACTGTAAATGATTATCTTGCAAAAAGAGATTACAATTGGATGAAAGTTATTTATGAAAAATTAGGGTTAACTGTTGGATGTATTGATCAAAACACAAATAATATACAAAGGAAAATAGCTTACAATTGTGATATTACTTATGTTACTAATAATGAACTTGGATTTGATTATTTAAGAGACAACATGGTTTTTACAAAGCAAGATAAAGTTCTTAGATCTCTTCATTATGCTATTATTGATGAGATTGATTCAATATTAATTGATGAAGCAAGAACACCACTGATTATTTCTGGAAACAGTGAGTTGAAAGATAATAAATATATTACTGCAAATAAAATAGTACTATTACTTAACGGGAAAAATATTACTGAAGAAGAAGAATTTAAAGCTAGATATTCTGGGGAAAAATTAGCAAATGGCTATGATTATATTGTTAATGAAAAAAATCAATCAGTAAGTTTAACAGAGTGTGGAATTAGAAAGGTAGAAAATTTCTTAGGAATAGAAAATCTTTATGATGATGTTGAATCTGAATGGGTCCATCACATTATTCAAGCGATAAAAGCTAATAATTTATTTCATAATAATATTGATTATGTTATTAGCAATCAAAAAATAGTTATTGTTGATGAGTTTACAGGTAGATTAATGCCTGGTAGAAGATGGGCTGATGGGATACATCAAGCTATTGAAGCAAAAGAACATTTAAAAATTAATAATGAAAATACTACTCTAGCTACTATCACATTTCAAAATTTTTTTAGAATGTATAATAAATTATCAGGTATGACTGGAACTGCTTTAAATGAAGCAGATGAGTTTTGGAAAATTTATAAATTAGGTGTTATTGAAGTCCCAACAAATAAGCCTATGATAAGAAAAGATTATCAGGATGTTATATATAGAACAGAAAAAGAAAAACTGTATGCAGTAATAAATGAAATTGTATCATGTTGGAAAAAAGGACAACCTGTACTTGTTGGAACACGATCTATAGAAAAATCAGAAATAATTTCTATGTATTTGAAACAAAAAGGTATTCCTCATAATGTACTTAATGCTAAACATCATGAAATTGAAGCTAAAATAATTAGTTATGCTGGGGCTAAAGGAGCAGTAACTATAGCAACAAATATGGCTGGAAGAGGTACTGATATTATACTTGGAGCAGACAATAATTGTGAACGTGAAGAAATTAAAAAAGTTGGTGGTTTACATATAATAGGCACAGAAAGACATGAATCTAGAAGAATAGATAATCAATTAAGAGGACGTTCTGGACGCCAGGGAGATCCAGGTTCATCTAGATTTTTTCTATCTATGGAAGATGAACTAATGAGACTTTTTGGTTCTGATAAAATATCTATTTTTATGAAAAAACTAGGTTTAAAAGATAATGAAGATATACAACATCCATGGATATCAAAAGCTGTAGCTAATGCGCAGCGTAAAATTGAAAGTATAAATTTTGATATTAGGAAACAACTAATAGATTTTGATAATGTAATGAATAAACAAAGAGAAGCTATATATAAATTGCGTAATTATATTATAGAAGAACAAGATATCACTTCTGTAATTAATATTATGATATATGAATCAATATCATACAATATTATAATATTGTCTAAAGGCAAAAAATATCTAAATTACTATGATATAATCAATATAACTAGATGGGTTAGAAATACATTTCTAATTAAATATCAATTTAATACTAATCAGGGTAGTAGCGTGAAAAAAGATACTATTAAATTAGATATTGTAAACAATATACTTAAAATATATAAGGAACATTTAGAAACACGTGAGCAATATATACAAAAAGTTATTATTTTACAAACAATAGATTTATCATGGCGTTATCATTTATCTCTTCTAGAACAACTTAAACATGGAGTCAATTTTAGAGCATATGCACAAAAAGATCCAAAACTTGAATATCAAAAGGAATCTTTTGCTTTGTTTAAATCTATGATAAATAAAATTAGAGATAATTCTTTAGAATATATATTTAAAATTCATATTAATAAATAAAAGTTTAAATATATATTTAATCATGAGTTTAAAGTGTCATATACAGTATTTTTATATTGTGTACTAAGTGGTTTTTTAACAGTTATTGCATTTCCTAAACCTTGTTTATTTCTAATAATATGGATATCTTTTATTCCATTAATTTATGTGATATTGAATAAAGAAGCAAAATACTCTTTTGTGTATGGGTTGTTGTCTGGACTGATATTTAATATCTTAGGACTATATTGGATAGTTCCAACATTAAAGTTTTATATTGGTATTTTAAAAGCCTGTATATTAGCTTTCTTATTATGTATATATTTGTCATTATATTGGGGGATATGGAGCACTACAGTAAAATTTTTTTCTAATATTATAAGTAATAATATTAATTTTATAGCTGTTAGCTCATGTATATGGGTATTACTTGAATATTTAAGAACATATTTATTAACTGGTTTCCCTTGGTTATTAATTGGGCATTCTCAATTTAACTTGTTGCCAATCATACAAATTGTTGAATTTACTGGAGTATATGGGGTATCTTTCTTAATAATTTTTGTTAATTTTTGTTGTTATTTTTTTCTTATCCCTCAAACATCTATCAACTCTTTAATAAAAAGTAATTTGTCAAAAAAAACACAATATATAACTGTACCTATAATAACAATTATGTTAATTGTTATTATAGGTAAAATGAGATTATATAAATTTCAATTTGTTGGCAAAGATAGTTTAAAGATAGCTATAATACAACCAAACATTGAGCAATATAAAAAGTTGGATTGTGGTTATATAAATGAAATTTTATCAAAATTATCAAAATATGCTTTGCTTATTTCACAACAAAAATGTGACTTAGCTATATGGCCAGAAACTGTTATTCCTGCTTGTATACCACAAAATAAATATATTTTATATTATATTAAACGTATGTTATATAAAACACATTGCTTTAATTTACTTGGTACAGTATATAATAATATAAATGGACAACAATCAAATGTTATTATAGTGATTAATCAAAATAAGATAGTACTATTGCATAAAAAACAACATTTAATTCCATTTGGGGAATATTTTCCATTACAATTAAAACCTATAACGAAAATGTTTGTAAGTTTTAATCAATTAGAAAATTTTGTTAAAGGAACAGATATAAATATTTTTCAATATAAGAATATTTATTTAGGAACATTAATATGTTCTGAAAATTTTTCTCCAGATATTGCCAGACGTTTTGTATTGTGTGGAGCAAAAATTCTAACTAATCATGCGAATGATGCTTGGTTTGATAATACTTCTGCATTATATCAACATTTTATAATGAATGTTTTTAGGGCAATTGAAAATAGGAAAGTTGTTATCGTATCTTCTAATTCAGGTATTTCTGGTATAATTAATATATCTGGAAGTATTGTAAAACAAACGTTGGCTTCAAAGAACGATTTTATTGTTGCTTCTGTCATGCAAAATAATTTTAAAACGATTTATACAAAATATGGAGATATATTTGTTAAAATATGTTTGATATTTTTATTACTAATGTATTTAATATATAATCCATATATATAATAAAGGAGTACAGCACATGCTTAACTTATATAAAGAAAGAGTAAAAATTATAAGAAGGTCTCTTTGATATAACTGAAAAAGAAATAAAAATAAAACATTTGGAACAAAAAATCTTAGAAAAAAATTTTTGGGATAATTCAGAAAATGCTATACATACTATAGCTATTCTTAATAAATTAAAAAATATATGTGATTTATGGCATAATCTTAACACAAAAATTGATTATCTAATAGAGTTACAAATTATTGCTACACATGATTATGATGAACAACTTTTACAAGATATTAAAAAGCAAACACAAAAATTTGAAAAAGATTTGTTACTTTTTGAAATTAAAGCTAAACTGATAAATGATAATAAACACAATGCTATTCTATCTCTACATGCAGGAGCTGGTGGAACAGAATCTTGTGATTGGGTTCAAATTTTAGTTAGAATGTATTCAAGATGGGCAGAAAGTAAACATTTTACAATTAGTCTTATTAATACATTGAATGGAGATGAAAGCGGAATAAAAAGTGCAACTTTAATAATAAAAGGTGAATATGCTTATACTTTATTACAATCTGAAGTAGGCGTACATAGACTTATTAGAATTTCCCCATTTGATTCAAAGAAACGACGTCATACATCATTTTGTTCAGTAGATGTTATACCTGAAATAGACAATGATGTTAACATTATTATTAAAGATAAAGATATACGTATTGATACATATAGAGCTTCAGGAGCAGGAGGACAGCATGTTAATAAAACTGATTCTGCTGTTAGAATAACACATTTAGTAACAGGTATAGTAGTACAATCACAAAATGAACGATCACAAAATCAAAATAAAGTTATTGCAATGAAATTATTGCAATCTAAGTTATATAAACTTGAAAATGATAAGAAATTATCTCACTATGAACAACATTATAATTTACAAAGTTCTATACAGTGGGGTAGTCAAATACGTTCTTATATTTTTATGCCATATAAACTAGTTAAAGATCATAGAACAGGTTATGAAATGCCACAAGTGGATTTAGTAATAAATGGATATATTGATGAATTTATTAATAGTTATTTAACTTGGAGATTAAATAATATTAATATATAACTTTATTTTAGGAGGTTATGTGCGTATTGTTAATGAAGGATGGCCATTTATTATACCATTACTTAGTATTAGTTTGTTTTTACTTATATTAGGGAAATGTATGATCTTATTAGTAATAGGAATAATATTTTTTATTCTTGCTTGTTTTTGTGCCTACTTTTTTAGAGATCCAAAGGTTAATATTATTAAAAACGATAATGTCATTCTGTCGCCATGTAATGGAACAGTACTTGAAGTTAATATAAATAATACAAATACAGAAGTATTTATTAGAGTTTTTTTATCTATTTTTGATATTCATTTGCAACGTTCGCCTGTTTCTGGCCAAGTTACCAATATTGAATATAAATCTGGCAAATTTTTTAATGCTATGGATAAACGTGCACACATATATAATGAACAAAACATAATAACAATAAAGAACAATACAGGCAAATATTACATTAAACAAATTGCCGGTATATTAGCAAGAAGATGTATAACTTGGGTTAAGTTAGGAGATGTATTGAAACAAGGTGATAAAATAGGTATGATAAAGTTTGGCTCTCAAGTAGATTTATATATGCCAAATAATGTTAATATTAAAGTTAAAAAAGGAGATAAAGTTATTTCTGGAATAACTGTAATTGCGGTTAAAATTAATTTATGAACAATAACAAATTAAAAAAAGGAATTTATATTATTCCAGTTATTTTAACATGTGGAAATATAGCTTGTGGATACATCTCAATAATAGCGTCTATAGATGGAAATTTTACTCAGGCAGCATGGCTTATTATCATTGCTATAGCTTTTGATATGACTGATGGAAGAATTGCAAGAATGACAAATACCACCAGTGAATTTGGGGTGTATTTGGATTCTTTAGGAGACTCACTATCTTTTGGATTAGCACCAGCAATAATGATTTATCAATTAGTATTAAAACCTATGCAAAAAATTGGTATAGCTATATCTTGTCTTTTTGTTTTATGTAGTATGCTAAGACTTGCAAAATTTAATCTTCAGGCTCACAACAAAGATAAAAATATCATACTAAATAATTTTTTTATTGGGTTACCAACTCCAGCTTCAGCAGGAGTGTTGATATCTTTTGTGTTAAGCTATGAATTATTTGGTTTTAACTCTCATAATAACTATTTAACATTTAAAACTATTCCAGTGTTAATGAATAATATATATTTGTTTTTTAAAATTATGCCTATTGTAATGATTGTATTATCTTTACTTATGGTATCGAATATACCATATATTTCTTTAAAGAAAATAAATTTAGCAAAGCCAAAGGCATTTAGATTATTGATTTTGCTAGTTGTGATTGTATGGTTGATGCTCACATTTCCACAAAATACTATTTTTATATTATTTAGTTTATATACTATTTCTGGTATATTAGGTTATACTATGAAATATTGGAAATTTTTTGTAAAAAGAAAAAAGAGTGGCAAATGATTGACAATTACTTATGATGAAAAATGGAGGAATAGAAAATATGTGTAATCAGATGGAATCTTTTATAAATGAGATGCAAGAACTTCTTAAGCCAGACAAAACGTACATTATGAATGGTTCTCAACATGAGGCAGAGAACTTAGTAGATATTGGGATGAAATCTCAGTTTGATGATCGATTGGTTTTAAGAGAGTTAAATACAACAAAATTTCCAAATTCATATTATCATAGATCTAACTCTAATGATGTTGCACGAACTGAACATTTAACTTTTGTTTGTACTCAAGATAAGAACTTTGCTGGTTGTAACAACAATTGGATGAATCCTGTAATCGCTACAGAAAAAATGATCAATTTATTTAAAGGCTCAATGAAGGGGCGCACAATGTATGTTATACCTTTTATTATGGGCGTACCAGGATCACAATATTCTAAAACTGGAGTTCAGGTAACAGATTCAATATATGTTGCGTTAAGCATGAGAATTATGTCTAGAGTTGGCAATGAAGCTACTACAATTATTAAAAATTCTGCATGTTTTTTCAGAGGTATTCATTCTGTAGGAGATGTTAATCCTAATAGAAGATTTATTATGCATTTCCCAGAAAAAAATCTTGTGATGAGTTTTGGTTCAGGATATGGTGGTAATGCTTTGCTTGGTAAAAAATGTTACTCTTTGAGAATTGGATCTTATATGGGTTTAAAAGAAAATTGGCTTGCTGAACATATGATAATTATAGGAGTACAAAGTCCAGATGGAAATATAGTCTATTTTCTTGGTGCTTTTCCTTCAGCATGTGGTAAAACCAATCTAGCGTTGTTAGAGCCAATATTTAAAGGATATAAAATTTTTACATTAGGAGATGACATTGCCTGGCTTCATATTGGAGCTGATGGTAAACTTTATGCTATAAATCCAGAAACAGGTTTTTTTGGTGTAGCACCTGGTACATCATTTAAAACAAATCCTATTATGATGAGAACATTAACAAATAATAAATTTTTTCCTACATTGTTTACAAATACTGCTATTAATAATACTGATAATACTCCATGGTGGGAAGGCTTATCAGATATTATACCATCAAATATGACGAATTGGCAGGGATATAACTATGATTTACATAGTTGTGAACCAGCAGCTCATCCTAATTCAAGATTCACTGTTTCAATATATAATTGTCCTACGCTATCACAAGAATACTATAATCCAAATGGAGTTCCAATTTCTGGTATTATTTTTGGAGGGAGGAGAAGTGACACAATCCCTCTTGTGTATGAAGCAACTAATTGGAGTAATGGCGTTTTTTTAGCTTCTATATTAGGGTCTGAAACAACTGCTGCCGCTAGTGGTAAAGTTGGATGTGTACGTAGAGATCCAATGGCAATGTTACCATTTTGTGGATACAATATGGTAAATTATTTTCAACATTGGCTCAATATTGGAAAACAACTCAAAAACATACCTAAAATTTTTATGGTTAACTGGTTTCGCAAAGATGAACAAGGAAATTTTATGTGGCCAGGATTCAGAGACAATTCTAGAATTTTGAAATGGATGTTAGATAGAATTAATGGTAAAGTTGATGCTATAGAAACTGAAATAGGTTTACTCCCTATCCCAAACAATATAGATACAGATGGATTAAATCTTAAACCAGGTATTTTACATGAATTACTTTCAATTAATAAAGAAGCATGGCTTAAAGAAATTCTTATGATAGATGAATTTTATAAAACATTTAACAATAAACTTCCAAATGAATTAAAACTTAATTTACAAACTTTGAAACGTAAGTTTCAAGAAAAATAATAAAACATTAACATTATTAAATACAAAATAGAGGATTAGATGAAACAGCGTAGTGAATATTGTGGAAAACTTGGAATAAATAGTATAGGAAAACAAGTCAACCTCTATGGTTGGGTTAATTCATATAGAAATCATGGTGGTCTTATTTTTATTGATTTACGGGATATAGAAGGACTTATTCAAATTGTTATTGAACCTAATAATAAAAAAGCGTTTAAAACAGCAACTGAATTACGTAATGAATATGTTATAAGCGTAACAGGATTAGTTAGACAACGACCTAAGGGTACTGTAAATTATAATATAAGAACAGGCAATATAGAAGTAGTAGTTTTAATTATTAATATATTAAACACTGCAAAAAATTTGCCAATTTCAATTTCAGATAAAATTGATTGTTCTGAAGAATTGAGATTAAAATATAGATATTTAGATTTAAGACGTCCAAAATTACAAAAACATTTTATATTACGCAGTTACATTGCTAAAATAGTAAGAGATTTCTTATCCGAAGAAAACTTCTTAGAAATTGAAACTCCAATATTAACTAAATCTACACCAGAAGGGGCCAGAGATTTTTTGGTTCCATCTAGAATATATAATGGACAATTTTTTGCATTACCTCAATCTCCACAACTATTTAAACAAATATTAATGGTTGCTGGATTTGACAAATATTATCAAATTGTTAAATGTTTCAGAGATGAAGATTTACGAGCAGATAGACAATTAGAATTTACACAAATAGATTTAGAAATGTCATTTATAGACGAAAGACATATAATGAACATTATTGAAAAAATGATTTGTAGGATATTTAAAACAGTATTAAATATTAATATAGATATCCCATTTAAACAAATAACTTATGAATATGCAATGTTGAAATATGGATCTGATAAACCAGACTTAAGGTTTAAAATGGAAATATATGATTTTTCTAATGAGTTCAAATATAGCAAATTTGTTACATTTAAATCAACAATCTTACAAGGTGGAATAGTACGTGGGTTATGTATTCCTAATGGATGCAATTTAGCCAATTCTGCAATAAATAATATGATTAAATTTGTTAATAAGTATGGAGCAAAAGGTTTATCATGGTTAAAAATTACTAGTACAGGCGCTACATCTCATATTGTTAAGTACTTAACTAAACAAGAAATTAATAATCTTGTTGTAAAATGTAATGCTAAAATAGGAGATTTACTGATTTTTATTGCTGACAAAGATGAGTCTATAGTAATTAAAAGCCTAGGAGCATTGAGAGTGAGTATAGCAAATGAACTGAAACTTATTAATCCAAATAAATTTAACTTTACTTGGATTATTGATTTTCCTCTTATGCAATGGAGTCAAGACGAACACAAATGGCAATCATTTCATCATCCTTTTACATCACCAAAAAATGATATGGAATTATTTAGTATACAGGATATAAATATAAAAAAAATCAAATCAAAAGCATATGACATCATTTTAAATGGAATAGAACTTGGTGGTGGTTCTATAAGAATACACAAAAACACTATTCAGAAAAAAGTTTTTGACATGTTACAGATACCACATAATATCGCTAAAAAAAAATTTGGATTTTTATTAGAAGCTTTATCATATGGTGCCCCTCCACATGGAGGAATAGCATTAGGTTTAGATCGATTATGTAGTTTAATTTTTGGAACACAATCTATAAGAGATGTTATAGCTTTTCCAAAAACACAAAATGCTATTGATTTAATGTCAAATTCACCTAGTCATGTGACTGATGAACAACTTCAAACATTAGGAATAAGATTCAGATAAATAAATGTATAACACAATCAATATACATTTTATCAATTTTCCTAATAAATATATTCAAATATTAAAACAAATAGCAATTATTGTGTTACAAACAGAACAAATAAAATTATGTCAATTAAATTGTATTATTATTTCTGATAGCGATATGATACAATTAAATAAAAATTATCTAAATACAAATAATATAACAGATGTTATATCTTTTTTATTAATACCAAAATTATTTATAGGAGAAATATATATATCTAAAATATATTCACAAAAACAAGCTAACTGTTATAATCATACATGGAAAGAAGAACTTGCATATCTTATGATCCATGGGGTATTACACTTATGTGGGTATAAAGATTATCATGATGTGGATAAAGCAAATATGTTTATGCAACAAGATAAGTTATTTCAATTTATCAAAAATAATAAAATATTATGAAATTGTTCCGCCACCTATGATAAATTTTCCATTATAAAATACTGCACTTTGGCCTTTTGTAATTGACATTTGTTTATTTTCAAATTCAACTTTTGCTTGAGTTGGAGTATATAATATAACAGTTGCTTTAGCTGGCACATGTTGAGAGCGTATTTTAACTTTTGTATTTATAACTCTATTAATTAATATTGGAATATGCCATGATATGTTGTTTACAATGCAAGATGAGGAATATAAGTGTATTTTCTCCCCTACAATGATAACATTTTGTGTTGGGAGTATATTAATTACATACAATGGACCTACTGCTTGCGTTAAATTACCTAAGTTTTTACGTTGTCCTATAGTATAGTTCCATATACCATTATGTTTTCCTATAACTTTTCCATGTATATTTAGTATATTACCATAGTTAGCAGGTAAACATTTTAAAAGGTCTCTAGTTTTACCAAAACACAAATCTTGACTTTCTTTTTGAGCTATAATAGGTAAATTTAACTTATTATAAAACTGTTTAACTTTATTTTTAGTTAAATTAAATAATGGGAATATGATTCTGGATAGTTCTTGACTAGTGAGTTTATGTAAAAAATATGTTTGATCTTTCTCTTTATCAAAAGCTGTAGTTAAAATATACGTTTTAGTATATTTATTTAAGTGTATATTAGCATAATGCCCTGTTGCAAATTTATCGAAATATATACCAAGTTTTTTCGTTTTATTTAGTAACACATTAAACTTAATGTGTTTATTACATTGGACACATGGATTTGGAGTATTACCACTTTTATACGCACTTATCAAATATTTTAATACAACATCCTTATATTCATTATAACAATCAATTACATATAATGGGATATCTAATGCTTGTGTTAGTGCATATATTTTTTTAATATTTTTTAATCCATAATGACTATATAACTCTATATTTCTTTGATTTACAAGTCCACTTGAAGATATATATTGTAATATTGACATTGTAACTCCAACAACTTGGTAGCCTTGTTTTTTTAAAATATAGGCAGTTATAGTAGAATCTATTCCACCACTTAATCCAACAACAATTTTCATAAAAATTATCCTTTATTATTTTTTATACTAAAAGCTTGCTTTTTTATCTTTGCTTCTATTTCTTTGTAAATAGCAGGATTATTAGCTAAGTATGTTTTAACATTATCTCTACCTTGTCCAAGTTTTGTCCCATTATAATTAAAAAATGAACCAGATTTTTCAATTATTCCATCACTAACCCCAATATCTATTAAACACCCAAATTTATCAATTCCCATTCCAAATATTATTTCAAATTCAGCTTGTTTAAATGGAGATGCTACTTTATTTTTAACTACTTTAATTCTAACTCTATTCCCTAAAATTTCACCTTCTTTTTTAATAGATTCAATTTTACGTATATCTAATCGTAATGATGAATAGAATTTCAAAGCAAGACCTCCTGGTGTTACCTCATTATTACCCCATACTATACCTATTTTTTGTCTTAATTGATTTATAAATATTATTGATGTTTGTGATTTTGAAATATTTGATGTAAGTTTCCTTAAAGCTTGACTCATAATTCTTGCCTGTAATCCTAAAAATGAATCACCCATTTCTCCTTCAATTTCAGCTTTTGGAACAAGTGCTGCTACAGAATCAACAACAATAATATCAAGTGCAGCTGAACGAACAAGCTTATCAGCAATTTCTAATCCTTGTTCTCCATAATCTGGTTGAGATATTAAAAGATTATCTATGTCAACTCCTAATTTATTTGCGTATTCTAAATCCATTGCGTGTTCTGCATCTATATATGCAGCAATTCCACCAAGTTTTTGTGCTTGAGCAATCATACATAATGCTAATGTTGTTTTTCCAGATGATTCTGGGCCATAAATTTCAATAACTCTACCACGTGGAATACCACCAATACCTATTGCTATATCCAATGGTAATGCTCCTGTTGGAATAACATCAATAGTAGATTTTGTATGTTTTGATCCAAGTCTCATAATAGATTCCTTTCCAAAATCTTTCTCAATTTGTGCAATTGCTAAATTAAGAGCTTTTAATTTGTCTTCATTCATTTTGATTCCTTTTTCATCTTTATATTTCGTATTATAACATAAATATATAAGAAGTTATAGACGTTTATTCTTGGTAAATATAACATCACTTATATAATTTAAAACTCATTTGTTATATATAGTTGCAACAAAATTTTCTTTATGATAAACTTTTTTTACAAATGATTAAACTTAAACAAAATGCAGTAACTGTGTTGCAAAAAAGATATTTGAAAAAAAATGATAAAGGAGACGTAATTGAAACTCCTGAAGATTTATTTCATAGAGTAGCATATAATATTGCTTTAGCAGATAAATTATATGATAAAAATGCTAATATAGAGGTATCAGTACAAGAATTTTATACTGTAATGACCTCTTTAGATTTTCTTCCCAATTCACCTACTTTAATAAATGCTGGGCAACATTTACAACAGCTTTCAGCTTGCTTCGTTTTACCTATATATGATTCTATGAATTCAATTTTTGAAACTTTAAAGAATACTGCTATTATTCATAAATCTGGAGGGGGTACAGGTTTTTCATTTTCTAGATTAAGACCTAAAAATGATACAGTCAAAACTACAAATGGTATTTCTTCAGGGCCTATTTCTTTTATGCATGTTTTTAACGCAGCTACAGAAGCTATCAAACAAGGTGGTGTTAGACGTGGTGCAAACATGGGTATTTTGAGAATTGATCATCCTGATATATTGGACTTTATTACTTGTAAAGAGAAAAATACTGATTTAAATAATTTTAATATTTCAGTTGCCATTACAAAAAAATTTATGGATGCTTTAGAAAAAAATAGCAATTATGCCCTTTATAATCCACGTACTGCATCTACAGTTGGTCAATTAAATGCTAAAGAAGTGTTTAATAAAATAGTAAAACAAGCTTGGACTAATGGAGAACCAGGAGTTATTTTTATTGACAGAATTAATGAAAAGAACACATTGAAACAAGTTGGTGTAATAGAATCAACAAATCCATGTGGCGAGCAACCATTACTGCCATACGAATCATGTAATTTAGGTTCAATTAATCTTGGAAATTTTATCAAGGAACATGATGTAGATTGGACAAGACTTGAAAAAACGATAAAAATTGCTGTTCATTTTTTAGATAATGTAATAGATATGAATAAGTATCCTATGAAACAAATTGCAGAAATAACTCTTGCTAATAGAAAAATAGGATTAGGTATAATGGGTTGGGCAGATATGCTTTTATATTTAAATATACCTTATGGTTCTGAAGAATCCTATGTATTAGGCGAGAAAATTATGCGGTTTATTCAAATAGCTTCTCATAAGGCTTCTGAAGAACTTGCTAATCATCGTGGAGCATTTCCAAATTTTTCTAAAAGCATTTATTCTAATGGAAAACCTATTAGAAATGCTACAACGACTACAATAGCACCTACTGGTACAATTAGCATAATTGCCTCAGCTTCAAGTGGAATAGAGCCGATTTTTGCTCTAGTTTATAAAAGAAATCAATGTCTTGACAATACAAATATGTATGAGGTAAATTCATACTTTGAATATATTGCTCAAAAAAATGGTTTTTATTCACAAGATCTTTTAAGTAAAATAGTAAAAGAAGGTACTATTCAGTCGATACAAGATATCATTCCAGAGCATATAAGAAAAATTTTTGTAACTTCACATGATATTAGTTCAGAACAGCATGTACGCATGCAAGCAATTTTTCAGAAATTTACAGATAATGCTGTCTCTAAAACTGTGAATCTGCCTCATTATGCTAATAAACATGATGTAGAGAATATTTATTTGCTTGCATATAAAATGAATTGTAAAGGAATTACAGTGTATAGAGATAAGAGTAGAGATGTACAAGTCTTAAATCTTATGAGTACAAAAGTTATGCAAGCATGTACGCCACGTAATCGTCCTAGTCGTACCATAGGTTCTACTTTTTTGATGTGTACGGGTTGTGGTAAAATGTATGTAACAGTTAATGAAGATTGTGTTGGTATATGTGAGGTCTTTTCTCAACTTGGGAAGTCAGGTGGTTGTACTGCTTCACAAGCTGAAGCTATTAGTAGATTAGTATCTTTATCATTAAGGTCTGGTATTGATAAAGAATTAATTATTAAGCAATTAAAAGGAATAAGATGTCCAGCTCCTACTTTAACAGAAGGTGGTACAATTTTATCATGTGCTGATGCTGTTGCAAAAGCATTAGAAGCATATAGTATGGATTATAACAAAAAGGAGCATAATATTCTTAACATTCATAAAGATCATAGGATAAACAAAGTTTATCAAAATGATATATGTCCACAATGTCAGGAATGTGGAGAAATGTTAACATTTCTTGAGGGTTGTGTGACTTGTACAAGTTGTGGATATTCTAGATGTTCTTAAATAATACGTTAACTTGGAGTTTATAATGGTTAAAAATGATAAATGGATAATAGAAATGTCTACTAAATATATGATGATAAATCCATTTTCTCCTAATCAAATTTGTAATAATAGAATATCATTTGGAACTTCATCATATGGGTATGATGTTCGACTTTCCAATGAATTTATGATAATGAAAGATAATAAAAGTAATATATTAGATCCTAAGATTATATCAGAGAGGTTATTTGAACGTATTTTGGTAAATGAGTTTATAAATATTCCTTCGCATACTTTTATTTTAGGAAGAACGTTAGAATATATAAAGGTACCAAGAAATATTATTACTATCGCATTTGGAAAATCAACATATGCTAGATGTGGAATTATAATAAATATAACTCCATTTGAACCTGAATGGCAAGGTTATGCTACAATTTCTATAACAAATATGTTATCTATACCAGTAAAAATTTATATAAATGAAGGTATAGCTCAAATATTATTTTTAGAGGCAGAGAATATTTGCAAAATTTCTTATGCTGATAGAAAAGGTAAATATCAATATCAAGATAATATAAATATGGCTAAGATATAACTGAAATTTATAATACTCACAACGTAAGTTAATTTTTTTATAAGGATACCATAATAGTGATTTTAATATTAGACTTTTGTTCTCAGTATACGCAATTAATTGCAAGATGTATACGTGAAGAAAAAGTATATTGCGAAGTCTATACTGCCAATATCAATCTAAAGCTTTTTCAAAAATTGAAACAAGTTAAAGGAATCATTTTATCTGGTGGTTTCAGTAGTGTATATTCTACAAATGCTATAGTTCCAGATCCTACTTTATGGGCCCTTAATGTTCCAATTTTAGGGATATGCTATGGTATGCAACTGATAGCATCAGCCTATGGTGGAACTGTTATGCAATCTAAGATTAGAGAATTTGGCTTGGCTACTGTTCATCTTGAAAATAAAACTTGTCCTTTATTTAAAGGTTTAAATGACAATGAAGTACTCTGGATGAGTCATACAGATCATATTGTTAAAGTTCCTAAAAATTTTCATATTATTGCTCAATCTGAAAATACTAATTGTGCAGGCATTTCTCATACTGTGAAAAATATATATGGAGTACAATTTCATCCTGAAGTAAAGCATTCAATTAATGGTAAAAAGATTATTCAAAATTTTATATTTCAAATATGTCATTCTAATAATAGTTGGAATGTTAAATCTTATCTTTGTGATGAAATGGTTCATATAAAAAATCAAATTGGAAGTAATAAAGTTGTATGCGCTTTATCTGGTGGTGTTGATTCAGCTGTTGTGTCTATATTAGTTAAGAAAACTATAGGAAAACAGCTGATATGTATTTATATTGATCATGGTTTACAAAGATATGGTGAAACAGAGCGAGTCCGTAAAATCTTTAAACCTATTTTTGGTAGTAACCTTCTTATCATTAATGCAAAGAAAATGTTTTTATCTAAATTAAAAGGAGTTGTAAATCCTGAAATTAAAAGAAAAATTATTGGAAACGCATTTATAAAAATTTTTCTTGATACAACAAAAAAATGTAAAGATGTTAAATTTCTTTTACAAGGTACTATATATTCAGATATTATAGAAAGTTATTATATAAAAGGTTTAAAAAAACCTATAAAAAGTCATCATAACGTTGGTGGATTACCAAATAAAATGAAATTTAAAATTATTGAACCTTTAAAATTGTTATTTAAAGATGAAGTTAGAATATTAGGTAAAAATCTTGGATTACCCAATGAAATTTTACAAAGACAACCGTTTCCTGGGCCTGGATTTGCTATAAGGATAATAGGAGATATCACTGAAGCTAAAATCAAGATTGTGAGAAAAGCAGATGCTATAGTTACAGAAGAAATAACTAGAAGTGGATTATATAATAAAATCTGGCAAGCTTTTGCTTTACTTTTATCAACTAAGACTGTAGGCGTTATGGGAGATGTTAGAACATATGATTATACAATAGTTATAAGGGCAGTTAAATCTGATGATGCAATGACTGCAGATTGGGTTAAATTGCCTTATGAACTACTTGGCAAAATATCTTCTAGAATTATAAATGAAGTAAAAGGTATTAATAGAGTTGTTTATGATATTTCTAATAAACCACCAGCTACTATTGAATGGGAATAATGAATTTTTTTAAACCAATTTTGTGTACTTTATTTTTTTTGTTATGTGTATCTATTAATGCTTGTACACAAAACAAACAAGTAAATACAGATGTATCTATTAAGATAAAGGGATCAGATACTATTGTTAATCTAGTACAAATGTGGACAGAACAATTTATAGAAAAAAATCCTTCGTTTAATATTAATATTACTGGTGGAGGATCAGGAGCTGGGTTTGCTGCATTAATAAATAAAACATGTGATATTGTAATGTCTTCTAGACCAATAGCAGACAAAGAATGTAAATTGGCAAAATATAATAATATACTGCCTGTTGGATTTGAAATTGGGCGTGATGGACTTGCTGTAATTGTAAATAAAAATAATATTATTGATAAATTAACTATTGAAGAAGTTAAAGATATATTTACAGGCAAGATTTCAAATTGGAAATCATTTGGATGGGAAGATAGAGAAATAGTTGTTCTTTCTAGAGAAAGTAATTCTGGAACTTATACTTTTTTTAAGAATAAAATTATAAGACATAATAATAAGTCTGAAGATGAATTTTCTACAAATGTTCTTATGATGCCATCATCACAATCTGTTTATAATGAAGTTTGTCAAAATCCTAATGCTATAGGTTATGTAGGGATGGGGTTTGTAAATAATAATGTCAAAGTTATATCTATTGCCACAGATATTCATAGTCAATATATTGCTCCCATCCCATTAAATGTTATGAACAACAAGTATCCTATTTCACGACCTTTATATTTTTATATAGACTATAAAAGAGATAGTGCAGTAAATAAATTTATTAGTTATGTGTTGTCTGAAGTAAGTCAAAAAAATATTATAAAAGCTGGATTTATACCTGCAAAATTAAATATTAAAACATAAGTAAGTTAGAAAATTATATGAGAAAAATCATAGATAGTTTAACTGAAAAAATTATTTTTATATGCGGTATGCTGTCGATTGTTTTTGTTATATTGATTTTTAGCTTTTTATTTAAGGAAGGATTTAGTTTTTTTAAACATTTCGGATGTATTAAATTTGTGTTTGGAACATTATGGTATCCAACATCAGAGCCTGCACAATTTGGAATTTTACCGTTAATTATAGGCTCATTTTTGGTAACTTTAGGCGCTTGTATAGTGGCAATTCCTATAGGAATAATGACTGCACTGTATATTTCAGAAATAGCTCCAAAATATCTAAGAGATATTTTAAAGTTCTTAGTAGAGTTAATAGCTACTATTCCAAGTGTTGTTATTGGTTTTGTTGGAATGATTTTTTTCGTGCCTGTAGTGAAATTGGTCTTTAAAGTTCCAACTGGTTTAACAGCATTTTCAGGTGCTATTATGCTTGCATTCATGGCAATACCAACAATAGTTACTATTTCAGAAGATGCCATACATTCTGTTCCTTGCCATTACAGAGAAGGAGCTCTTGCTCTTGGTGCCACTAAATGGCAAACCATAAGGCGAGTTGTATTAAAAGCGGCAATGCCAGGTATAATAGCTGCTGTCATGCTTGCTATTGGTAGAGTAGTTGGTGAAACTATGGCTGTTATGATGATAACTGGTAATGCAGCTAGTATTCCACATTCTGTTTTTTCCCCAGTACGCACAATGACAGCTACAATAGCTGCAGAAATGGGTGAAACAGTTAGAGGAAGTATGCATTACCAAGCCCTATTTGCTATAGGGCTTGTACTTTTTGTTATAACGTTTATTATAAATTTTATAGCAGATTTATTATTGGAAACTAAGAGGAAATAATGAAAATTAATCCTAAGTTATCACAACAACTTTCATATTGTATCCTATTTTTAGTAACTATTTGTGCTATTACTCCAGTAGTTTTTATATTTTTTCTTATAATTAAAAATGGAGTTCCAAATTTGACTATAAAGTTTTTAACTTCAATGACCAAAGATGGAGGTATTTTCCCAGCTATAATTGGTACATTTACTATAGTTGTATGTTCTATTATTATTGTTTTTCCAGTTGGGGTGTTTGCTGCTATATACCTAAATGAATATGCTAAAAGAAACTTACTTACTAGATTAATTAAACTTGCTATTGTAAATTTAGCAGGTATTCCTTCAGTAGTATATGGTTTATTCGGCTTAAGTATTTTTGTTATGTTTTGTAAACTTGGCGTCTCTATAATATCTGGAGCACTGACTTTATCTATAATGGAACTTCCAGTTATAATAACTACTGCACGTAATGCATTGAATAATGTACCGTATTCATTTAGAGAAGCTAGTCTTGCACTTGGAATGAGTCGTTGGCAAACAGTAAAGTATATTGTTTTACCAAATGCAATGCCAGGAATACTGACTGGTACCATACTTAGTATAGCAAGAATATCTGGTGAAACTGCTCCAATATTATTTACTGCAGCAGCATTCTACGTACCTCATTTGCCACATTCTATATTTGATCAAGTGATGACTTTACCTTATCATTTATATATTACTTCAACACAAGTACCTTGTGTTTCAAAGACAATATTATTTGGAACAGCACTAACTTTATTAATTATAGTGTTAACTATTAGTTTATTTGCTATTATTGCTAGACTTTATTTTAGAAGGCATAGAAAATGGTAAATAAAGTTACAGTAAAAGATTTAGTTTGTTATTATGGGAATAAATGTGTTTTAAATTTGTTAAACATTCAAATAATGAAAAATGAAATATTGAATATTATAGGTCCAGCCAATAGTGGAAAAACAACCTTCTTAAGAACTTTAAATAGAATGAATGAATATAATCTATTATATTCATATGATGGAAAAATATATCTTGATGGTAAAAACATTTTTACTATGAAAGTAGAACAATTAAGAAGACGTATTAGTATGTTGTTTGCTATGCCTACGCCGTTTCCTATGAGTATATATGATAATATAGTATATGCTCCAAAACATTTGAAACTTATTAAAAGTAAAGCTGAACAAAATATAATAGTTGAGCGCGTTTTGAAAGATGTATCTTTATGGGATGAAGTTAAAGATAGATTAAATTGGCCAGCGATGAAAATATCTGGAGGACAACAACAAAGACTTTGTATTGCAAGAGTACTTGCAATAAATCCAGAAGTTATTTTATTTGATGAACCTTGTTCTGGATTAGATCCTATATCTACAGCTAAAGTAGAACAAACAATGTTAAGATTAAAACAAAAGTATACGATAGTTTTTGTAACAAATAATGTTAAGCAAGCTTTTCGTATTGGAGATAGAACAGCTTTTTTCTTTATGGGAGAATTAATAGAAATTAATAATACAAAACAATTGTTTCATTCGCCTAATAATAAGAAAACTGCAGATTATATAACAGGACGTTTTGGTTAATAAGGGATTAAAATGTCACAAATCATAGCAAAAAACTTTAACTTATACTATAATAATTTTCATGCATTAAAAGATATAAATGTTACTATAAATGAACATATGATCACAGCAATGATAGGGCCTTCTGGCTGTGGCAAATCTTCTTTTTTAAGAGCAATAAATAGAATTAATGATACAATAGAAGGAGTCACAACTACTGGGCAAATTAATGTTTTAGGCCAAGATATTTATAATAAAAAAGTTAACATAAACGCTTTACGAAGGAATGTTGGTATGGTCTTTCAAAGACCAAATCCTTTTCCAATATCAATATATGAAAATGTGGCTTTTGGACTTAGAGTTAATAGAATACTTACAAAAAAAAATATGATTGATATAATAGTAGAAAAAAGTTTACGTGATGTTTTATTATGGAAAGATCTTAAAGACAAATTGAAAAAATCAGCATTAAATCTAACTTTAGAACAACAACAAAGACTTTGTATTGCAAGAGTACTTGCAGTAGAACCGCATATTATTTTATTAGATGAGTCATGTTCATCTCTTGATCCAGTAGCAGTTCAACGAATTGAAGAATTGATGTTAAAACTAAAAGATCAATATACTATTGTAATGGTTACACATAATATGCAACAAGCAGCTAGAATATCACATGACACAATTTTCATGTTATCTGGGAATCTTGTAGAATTTAATACAACAAAAAATATATTTTCAAAACCTATCAAAAGAGAAACACAAGATTATATATCTGGTAAATATGGTTAAAAAAAAGATATAATATACTGCCAGTGTACATGGATTTGGGCAGGTGGCGGAATAGGCATACGCACAGGACTTAAAATCCTGAGATCCATTTGGGATCGTAAGGGTTCAAATCCCTTTCTGCCCAATTTTTGTTATAAAATGAAATATGTAAATAAAACTGTTTTTTTACAATATTTAACATGCCCTACATTAAGTTGGTACATTAGTAGGAAGATGTTCCATTTTTGTTACTACAATAAATTTAGCCTCTTTGAAAAATACAAATTAATCAGTATGTTGTGTCATCATTATCAAAATTTTATAAATTTAGACAGTGTTAATCATGAGGAAATAAATAAAATTTTGAAGACAAGCAGTACTAATCAAGTATTCTGTAATCTTTCTATAATTGCTAGTAGATATAAAGCTAGAGTTGATATTTTGCAAAAACAATCTACTAACAATACATGGAATTTATTTTTAATCAAATTAAGTACAAAGTATAAAGTGAAGTATGTTAACGAGGCTTCATTTATTGCAATGGTATTGGAAAAAACTGGCATGAAAGTTATTAAAACAACAATTCTTTATATATCCAAAAATTATAGATTTGGTATGCATATTAGTAAATTGTTTATATCAATAGACTGTACTGAAGCTGTTAATCTGCAAAAACAAAATTTTTTTAAAATATCAGATAAAATTATTGTAGATTTAAAATCTCGTAGTATGCCACACCCATATTTAAAAAGTGTTTGTAAACATTGTCACATATTTCAGCATTGTGTTGGTAAAAATATAAATAGACATATATTTGATATCCCAGACCTTTCATCAGTAGAATTAGAAAATTTTATTAAACGTGGAATTCATATAATAGATGATATTCCATTAAAATTCAAATTAAACTCTTTACAACAAACAATAAAAAATTGTGTGTTAAGAAATGAAACTTACATTTCTCAAAATTTAAAATATGAGTTAACTAATATGCACCCTCCTTTTTTTTATTTAGATTTTGAATCTGTATCTACAGCCATTCCATTATATGAACACATTGCTCCTAACACACAAATTGTAACTCAATTTTCATTAGATAAAACTGATAATAATGGTAATATTTTAACACATTACGAATATATTAATAAAAAAAAAAAAGATTGTTGTAATCATATTGCTAAAATGTTAATAAAGCATTTGTGTAATAAATCTTGTAGCAGTATTATAACTTATTCTAATTTTGAAAGTATATATATTAGAAAGCTAATTAATCTTTTTCCAGATCTACATTATGGATTAAATAATATTATTAATAGAATGGTTGATTTGGAATTACTTCTTAAACGTAATTATTATAATGTAAATTTTCACGGTAAATCATCTATGAAAAAAGTTATTGAAGTAATTAGTCCTGAACTTAAGTATATGAACTTAGATATTAAAAATGGTAAAGACGCTACAATAGCTTATGCTTTTATGTTATATGGAATATATAACAAAACGACAAAACAACAAACAATAAAAAATTTATTAAAGTATTGTGCTATGGATACCTTGGCTATGATAAAAATACATCAATTTCTTATTAATTTAGTCAAGTAGGTAATAACTTCTAAGTGTTGTATGTGTACATTCTTGTTTTGCAAACAAGAAAATGACTTTGAGTCAAACTAAGTTGACATTGACAAATAATTAAAATATTGTTAGCATAAAATAGTTTATAAATTAGCGGGGTAGAGCAGTTTGGTAGCTCGTCAGGCTCATAACCTGAAGGTCGCAGGTTCAAATCCTGCCCCCGCAAA
>JAISJB010000004.1 GCA_031261715.1 Endomicrobium sp. | reverse complement strand
TTAACATATGATGTATCAAATAATATTACTGGACGAATAGCTGCAATTATAGATTATAACTATATTACTGTTCATAAAAAGTGTGGTTTTTTTGGGTTCTTTGAATGTTTAAATGATATTAAAGTCGCAAAAACATTATTTCTAGCAGTTAAAAGTTGGTTAAATTGTAAAGGTATAGATAAAATGATAGGCCCTATGAATCCATCTATAAATAATAATTGTGGTTTTCTTTCTTATGGATTTAATTTACCACCAGTCTTAATGATGCCATATAATCCTAAATATTATATTACTTTAGCTGAAAATTCTGGTCTTATTAAAATAAAAGAATTATATGCTTATAATTTAGATCTTGTTAAAATTAATAAAAATTTAAAAAATATAGTTTTTAAAATATATAATAAATTACCTAATTTAAGATTAAGAAATGTAACTAAAAAAACATTTGTGAATGACATAAAGGATTTGATGGAAATTTATAATGATGCTTGGAAAGATAACTGGGGTTTTGTTCCTTGGACAGATGAAGAATTTAATTTATTGGCTAATAAGTTAAAAATGATTATGGATCCTAAATTGGTTTTCATAGTTAGTATTAGTGGTGAACCCGCTGGAATGCTTATTGCAATTCCAGATTATAATATAATATTAAAAAAACTAAATGGTAAATTATTTCCGTTAGGTTTTATTAAAGCTCTTATTTATAAAAAACATATTAACTATTTAAGAATTATGATTATGGGCATTAAAAAAAAATATAGATTTAAAGGAATAGAAGCTATTATGTATGAAGCAGGTTTAAGAAATGCACTCAAAATAGGTTATAAATATTGTGAATTATCATGGATATTAAATGATAATATAATGGTACAACGTACAATTAATATGATGGGCGGTCAACTAGTAAAAAAATATAAAATATATCAAAGTTGACAAATAATTAAAATATTGTTAGCATAAAATAGTTTTTAGTTTTTAAAGCAGCGGGGTAGAGCAGTTTGGTAGCTCGTCAGGCTCATAACCTGAAGGTCGCAGGTTCAAATCCTGCCCCCGCAATTTAATTTTATTGTTATGAATAAATGAGAATAATAGGATTGACTGGTTTGTGTTGTTCTGGAAAAGATACAATAGCAAATTATATTTCAGATGTTTATGGTTATAAACATTACTCTCTGTCAGATGTTATAAGAAATTTTTTTTATAAAGATATCAATATAAATGAATTTACAAGATCTAATTTAGCTGGATTTGGTGTTAGTTTGAGAAAAAAGTACGGTAATAATGTTCTTGTTAAATACGTTTTAAAAGAAATTAATACTTTTACTTATATTAATAAATATTGTATAAGTTCTATAAGACACACTGCTGAAGTAAAAGAACTGAGGCATATAAGAAACTTCATATTAGTTAATGTAGTTGCTCCTGTTTATGTAAGATTTTTAAGAATGAAACGTAGATGTAGATTTGGAGATCCAACAAATATTTTAGATTTTATTAAGTTAGAACAACAAGAAAATAGTAAGCAGTTTAAGAAATCTATTCAACAAATGAGTGAGACTGCTAAAATGGCTGAAATAACTATTATGAATGATACTGAAGATTTAGTACAACTACATTTAAAAGTAAATAATGTATTAAATCAAGTATTATGATTGTAATGTTGGTGCGGTACCCAAGTGGTAAGGGAAGAGTCTGCAAAACTTTTATCGCCGGTTCAACTCCGGCCCGCACCTAGTATTTTTGTTACCCGGTTAGCTCAGTTGGTTAGAGTACTTCCTTGACGTGGAAGTTGTCAGAAGTTCGAATCTTCTACCGGGTAAGTTTACAAATAAAATATAATAAATGACTAAACACCTATCATATAAATCTAAGTCTTTAATATATAACAGACAAACTAAATCTCCATTATTTGATGTTCTTTTATCACATGCTAAAAGAGATGTTGTTTCTTTTCATTGCCCTGGTCACAAAAATGGTAGAAGTATTAATAGTGAATTAAAAAATTATACTGGAAAGTCAGTATATAAATTTGATGTTACTGTTTTTGATGAAGTTGATTCTTTACATGATCCTACTAGTGCAATTAAAAAGGCAGAAGAACTTATGGCTCAAGCATATGGAGTACAACATTCTTTCTTTTTAGTTAATGGAACTTCAGTTGGAAATATGGCTATGTTACTTGCTGCATGTGAATCAGGAGATTCTGTTATTGTTTCAAGGAATTCGCATAAATCTATTATGAGCGGAATAATTATATCAGGAGTATGGCCTATTTGGATTCAACCAAATATAGACCAAGACTTAGATTTAATTTTTAATACTACTTATAATCAGATTAAGAATGCATTAAATAAATATCCTGAAGTTAAAGCAGTTTTTATCACAAGCCCAACATATAATGGTATAGTAACAGAATTAAGAAAAATTATTAATTTATGTCATAAAAAAGGAAAAATAGTTTTAGTAGATGAAGCTCATGGCCCCCATTTATTGTTTAATAAACAATTACCAGAATCAGCAGTTTCGGCTGGGGCTGATTTATGTGTGCAATCAACACATAAAGTTTTGTCAGCATTGTCTCAAGGCTCTGTTTTACATTTTAATTCAAAACTTATTGCTCTAGATAGGGTTAAAAAAATAGTTTCTATGTTACAAACTACAAGTCCAAACTATTTAATTCTTGCAAGTCTTGATTTAGCTAGAAAACAAGCTTTTTTACATGGAGAAGACACATTTAATAAAATTATACAATATGCTGAATATGGTCGTTCATATATAAATAAAAACATTAATTTCATGAAGTGTATAACACGTAGTGAGATAAACAAATTGGGTTTTGATTTAGATGTAACCAAATTAACAATTAATGTTACAAAAAGTGGACTATCAGGATATGATATTGAAAATCTTTTAGCAAAAAAATACAATGTACAACTTGATTATGCTGATGTATTTAATCTAGTAGCAATTTTAGGTGAAGGTACTAATCAAAATGATATCAATAATTTTATTAATGCTCTTAAAAACATTAACGATAGATATCATGGTAAACAAAAAAATTGGATACTTAAAATACCATCATTATCTACTGAAATGGTTATGAAACCAAGAGATGTTTTTCTTTCAAGCAAAACAAAAAAATTAAGTTTAAAAAAAGCAGTTGGTCATATTGCAGCTCAAAGTTTAACTCCTTATCCACCAGGCATTCCTATTCTAATTCCAGGAGAAAGAATTACAAAAGAATTATGTGATTATTTGATAGAGGTGTCTGCTAAGAATATTAGACTTAGTGGACAAGAATCAGCTAATTTAAAAACTATAAAAGTTGTTACAAGTTAAATTATATCATATATGGGAGCCTTGTTCATGGATAAATTAAAATTTCAAAATTTAAAAAAAATTTTGATAGACAAGAAAATTGAACTTTTAAATAAAATTAATAATGTTCATAAAGATATTATAGATACTAATATAGGAGATGAAATAGATACAGCAACTAATAATACTGAAAGAGAACTATATTTTAAGATGATTGAAAATGATAAATTAATGTTAAAAATAATAAACGATGCATTTGATAAACTAGATAAAAATATATATGGAAAATGCGAATCTTGTAATAATATCATTCCTATAGAAAGATTACAAGCTATACCATGGACTAGGTACTGTATAGAATGTCAAATACAGTCTGAAAAAACTAATAAATGATAGCTAATTTTCTTTTTATTAATAAAAAAATACTTATGTGGGGAAAGAGTATATTTATACTGATCTTGTTTTTATTTATAGGATTTTTATTAAAACAATATGTAACAACTATCTTAAATAAGATACTTCCTAAATCAAATTATTTTATTAAAAGTCATTTAGCTAAAGTTTATATTTCTTTTTTATTTTTTTTATTAGCTTTATATAGTTCATTATTAAATGCACCTATAAATATTAATTTTTATATTTTACATAAAACTTTTTATTTTATAGTTTCGTTTTCACTAATAATTTTAATAGCTTATATAATTTCAAAATTTTTTTCTAAACTTGTTTCTAATAAAATTAAGCCTAATATAATAAGATTAATTATAATTTTTATAGGATTGATATTATTATTAGATCAAATCGGTGTTAAGGTTAAACCAATTTTATTTGGAATGTGTTTAACTTCAGCTCCCATGGTACTTGCATTTCAAGATATTTTTGTTGGTTTTTATTCAGGAGTACTTATTTTTGTTAGTAAACAAATTGTTAAAGGTGATTATGTTAAACTTGATTCTGGAGAGGAAGGAACAGTTATTGAAATTAATTGGAGAACAACTGTAATTAAAGCTATGTCTAATATAGTAATTATAATACCAAATACAAAGTTATCATCAGCAATAGTAACAAATTTTCATTTTAATAATAATTCAGAAATTACAAGTTTTATCAGTTGTTATGTTGCTTATGGATATAATTTAACTTATGTAGAAAATATAGCTATTATTGCAGCTAAAGAAATAATAAAGAAATATGATGATACTGTGAAAAACTATACTCCAATAATATTGTTTACACACTTTAGTGAATGTGCAATTCATTTTAATTTATTTTTTAGAATTAGAAATATGTATTCCAAAGCTTTCATACAAAGTGAAATGTTAAAAAATATATATAAACGTTTTAATGAAGCTAAAATAGTAATTCCACATTTTGAAAATTATTATAGATATATTCACACTAAATAGATTTACTGTTGAATTTTACTTTGTATATAAAGTATATTATATTATATATAAAGTAAAACTTATGAAAGGTAACTTAACGATGGATAAAGTATATAATCATGTAGACAATGATAAAAAATGGTATAACTATTGGTTAAATAAAAAGATATTCTCAACTAGAGTAAATAAAAATAAAAAACCCTTTGTTGCTATTTTACCTCCTCCTAATATAACTGGAACATTGCATATGGGACATGCATTAAATGCTATTTTGCAGGATAGTATTTTAAGATTTAAAAAGTTACAAGGATATAATACATTATGGGTACCAGGTTTAGATCATGGAGGCATTGCAACACAAAATGTTCTTGAAAAAAGTCTAAAAAAAGAAAATAAAACTATATATGATTTAGGTCGTAAAAATTTTTTAATTAAAATGAAAGTATGGGAAAATAATGTTAAAAAACAAATATTAGACCAACTTAAATTACTAGGTTGTTGTTTAGATTGGAATAGAACAGCATTTACAATGGACAAAAGTCGTTCTAACGCTGTGAAAAAAGCTTTTATCTTATTATATAATAAAGGAATTATATATAGAGGAAGTAAAATTGTTAATTGGTGTGTAAAATGTAGAACTGCTTTGTCAGATATAGAAGTTGAATATGAAACAGAACATAGTAAATTATGGTATATAAAATATCCAATATGTAATTCTAGTGATTCTATTGTTATAGCTACTAGTAGACCAGAAACAATCTTTGGAGATACAGCTGTTGCAGCAGCTCCAGATGATAATAGATATGTAAATTTATTTAATAAAACTATAATGGTTCCTTTAATAAATAGAAAGATAAATCTAATTTCAGATTATGTTGTAGATAAGTTATTTGGAACAGGCGCAGTTAAAGTTACACCAGCTCATGATCATATTGATAATGAAATAGCTTTAAGACACAACTTAGATATTTTAAATGTTATAAATACTAACGGTAAGATGATCAATGTTCCATCACGGTATATAAATTTAAGTATTGAAGAAGCTAGAGATACAATTGTTACAGAATTAAAAAATAGTGGCTTTTTAGTTAAAGTAGATAATTATTCTCATTCTGTTAAAAAATGTTATAGATGTTCTACTAAAATAGAACCATTAGTTTCTGAACAATGGTTTTTAGATGTTAAAAATATGTCAAAAAAAGCTATAGATGTTGTAAGACAAACTAAGCAAATAAAATTTTACCCACAATCATGGGAAAAATCATATGTATTATGGTTAGAAAATTTAAGAGATTGGTGTATAAGTCGTCAAATATGGTGGGGACATAGAATTCCAGTTTATTACTGTACTTCTAAACATAATAGTTGTAAACCTATTGCGTCATTTAGTATGCCTAAAGAATGTCCTTATTGTAAAGGAACAGGATTTGTACAAGATGATGATGTTTTAGATACATGGTTTTCTTCAGCATTATGGCCATTAAGTGTTTTTGATTGGGGAAATAATGAATATAATGAAGATTTTAAGTATTTTTATCCTACTTCAGTCTTAGTTACAGGACATGAAATTTTGTATTTATGGGTTGCTAGAATGATACAGTTTAGTTTAGAATTTACTGATAAGATTCCTTATAAAGATGTTGTAATTCACGGTATTATTAGAGATTCTTATGGGAAAAAAATGTCGAAATCGCTTGGAAATACTATTGATCCAAAACAAATTATAGATAAATATGGAGCAGATTCATTAAGATTTGGTTTAATGAAAGTAGCAACTCAAGGTAAAGACATACAAATTTCAAATGATATGTTTTTATATTCAAGAAACTTTATTAATAAAATATGGAATGCTTCAAAGTTTGTATTTGCTAATATTAAGAATGCTAATATTAGTGTTTATAAAAAAGAAATCCAACTTAATGAACTTGTAGATAAATGGATTGTTATAGAGTACAAGAATATGGCAAAAAAAGTTTATGAGGCTTATCAGTGTTACAATATAGATATTGTAGCAAGAGAGATATATGATTTTTTTTGGCATAAATATTGTGATTGGTATATTGAATTTGCTAAAATACGAATAAATAAAAATAATACACAAGATAAAAAAGATACTCAATTAGTACTAATAATATTGATTACTATATTGAATGAAACATTAAGATTACTTTATCCTATAGTACCTTTTGTAACATCAGAACTATTAGAATTTGTAAATAAAGTAATATATAATAAACATTTAGATATAGTTGTAGACAAACTTGAATCAGAAGTAATTAGTAAACAAATGACAACAGTAGTTCAAGATATAATTACAAAAATAAGAGTTACATGTAATGAAATGCATATACCTCTTGGAACAAATATTAAAGCATTGTTTTATAATAATATAGATAATGTAAATAAAGAAATTATTAAAAAAAATGAATGTTATATAAAAGAGCTTACAAAAATAGATTCAATTCAATTTATAGAAAAAATAAACAATATTAAAAATTATATCATTATTCTTGCTGGAGGATATGAAATTTATTTATTAATAAATAAACCAATAGAATATAAAAAAGAGCGTATTAGAATTGAAAAAGAATTAAGCAATACTAAAAAAACTATAAAATGTTTAGAGATAAAATTAAAAAATGTAGATTTTATAAATAAAGCGCCTAAAAGTGAAATTACTAAAGTAACAGTGAAATTTAATAATTTAATGATAAATATTAAAAAATTACAAATGTATTTAGATATTTTAAAAACATGATACAGGAATTAATTATTGCTACTAATAATAATGATAAATTAAAAGAAATTGTATCAATATTAAATTTTAATATTAAAATAATACCAATTACTTGCTTTCCTAATTGTCCAATAATTGTTGAAGATGGGAAAACGCTTGAAGAAAATGCTATAAAAAAAGCTAAAGGAGCAGCCATATTTTTAAGGCAATGGGTTTTAGCAGATGATTCAGGGTTGGAAGTTAATTGTTTAAATGGTTTACCTGGAGTGCATTCTGCTAGATTTGCTGGACAAAAATGTTCATATAATGATAATAATAAAAAATTACTTAGATTATTAAAATATAAAAAAAATAGAGAAGCAACATTTAAAACAGTAATAGCAATTGCAAACCCATATGGACAAATAACATTAGTATTTGGCAAAATATTTGGTAAGATATCTAATATGATGAAGGGAATTAATGGATTTGGTTATGATTCAGTATTTTATTTACCAAATTATGGAAAAACTTTAGCTGAACTTAGTCCTACAACGAAAAATTTAATTAGTCATAGAGCAAAGGCACTCAAGAAAACTAAAAAGTTTATTAAGAATAATATATTGAAAATATAAACGGGAAGTAGCGTAATTTGGCTATCGCGCCTGCTTTGGGAGCAGGAGATTGTGGGTTCAAATCCCGCCTTCCCGACTTTTTATGATTATAACAAGTAATTTAGCAACTGGTAAAATTATTGTAATGTCAGCGCCATCTGGTGCTGGAAAATCTAGTATACTGAAAAGAGTAATCAATGGAAAAAACAAGTCAGATATTAGTTCTTTAGTATCTTATACAACTAGAAAACCTAGATCAGGAGAAATAGATGGTCAAAATTACTTTTTTATAACAAAAAATGTATTCAAAAAAATGATTGACAATAAAATGTTTGCAGAATGGGCTATGGTTCATAACAATTATTATGGTACATCAAAAAAATTATTACATGATACATTGAATTCAACACAAAAAGTAATTTTAGAAATTGATGTGCAAGGAGCTATACAAATAAAACATTTATATCCTGAAACATGTATGATATTTATTATGACTCCTAATTTAAAAAGTCTTTATAATAGATTAATTTTAAGACAACAAGATAGTATAGAAATAATTAATGAACGTTTAGAAAATGCAAAACAAGAATTAAAATTTATAAATTATTATGATTATTTAGTAATAAATAATCATAATAAATTAAATGATGCAGTAAAAGCAGTAGAAATTATAATAGAATCTTTAAATTATAAAATTACAAATAATAAACTATTTTTTGACTAGCTACGATTATAATATGAGGAGTAATTTTATGAAATTATGTAATAAATATACATTAGATTTTAATATTTCCAGATCTAGTATTGGTAAATATGAAATGATACAATTAGCTTTAGATTGGGTTGATATACTTAAGAAAAGTGACAGTTATAAAAATTTAACACAAGTTGAAATAATTAATAAAGTGTTATATGATGTGTTATTTGGAATTGTAACAAAAGATAATTTGAAAGAATTGAATATTAAAATGAAGAAAAAAGATACTAAGAGTAAATAAATATGAATGATAAGTATATTAAAATACTTAAATTAATAAAAACAAATCTAGAAGATAATATAGAATGGGGTGAGTATGATCTATATAATGATTATGTAGTTAAAGATAAAGAACAATTGCTTAATGAATTAAAATGTCAAGTAAATATGTGCCACAATTGTCAATTAGGAAATAAAAGAATAAATGTTGTATTTGGAATAGGAAATGTAAATGCATCATTAATGTTAATAGGGGAAGCACCAGGATATGAAGAAGATCATAAAGGAGAACCATTTATAGGAAAAGCAGGACAATTGTTAACCAAAATAATAAATTCAATTAATTACAATAGACAAGAGGTTTATATTACTAATATAGTTAAATGTCATCCAAAGAAAAATATTGTAAATTGTAATAAACGTGATAATAATAGGGCTCCAACTTTGTATGAAATAAAAAATTGTGTGAAATATTTAAATCAACAAATAGATATAATAAAGCCTAAAGTTATTGTAACTTTAGGTAGTTCAGCAACAAAAGGATTATTAAATACAGATATAAATATTAGTGTAGTAAGAGGAAGTATTATGAAGTATAAAGATATTATAGTAATTCCTACTTATCATCCAGCAGCATTATTGCGAAATAATAATTTAAAAAAATATGTTTGGTCTGATATGAAACAAATAAGAAAATATTTGTTATTATAAATAAATAATAAGTGGGCCTGTAGCTCAGTTGGTTAGAGCACTCGACTCATAATCGAATGGTCGTAGGTTCAAGTCCTACCAGGCCCAAATCAATAGAAATTTATAGGGTAGTTACTTCAATTTTACTTTACTTTACATATTAAGTTAGTTGCATGTTTTACTTCATTTCCTTACTACCCACTAAAATTATGAGTAACTTAAAACAAGAATTAGAGTTATTATATCAATTACAATGTTATGATATTAAAATAGATAGCTATAACAAAAAAATAGATAATAAATTAACTAGTATTAAAGAAAAAAAAATAACAGTGAATAATGAGTTATTAAATCTTAATATTAAAAGAAAATTTATTGGTCATTTAATATTAAAGAAAAATGTTAAAGAGTCTGAGCTTAGTAACATAGAAAATATAATTAACAAATATTTAACAGAATTAAATAATGTAAAATCAAATGCGATGTATAAAACTTTGCTTATAGAAATAGATAAATTAAAATTAAAAAAGAATTTTATTGAAAATGAAGTAATTGAACTTATATATAAAATTGATGATAACAATGAAACTTTAATGAATTGTGAAGCTAAATATAAACAGTATGTTAAAAATATATATAGTGAAATTAATAATATGACACTTGTTATAAACAAATTAAAACAAGAATTAAAAATATTATATGATACTAAAGAAAAAATTAGGCTACAGATTAAAAAAGAATTACTTATACAATATGATAAGCTTTATAATAATAACTATAACAATTGTATATGTCATATTAAAGAAAACAGTTGCAGTGGTTGTGGATTTATTTTGAGACCACAATTAATTAATCAAGTAAATAAATATAAGGAACTTATATTTTGTGATAATTGTTCAAGAATATTAATTAAATAAACTATAGATAATATAAAATATAGTTATTATAAATCAAATGAAGATGAACAGACAATCGCTTTACATATTTGTAAAGAGGAAAGTCCGAACTTTAACTGAATAAAAATGTTTTACTTTATTCAGAAAACAGTAGTAGGTAATTCCTATCGCTCGTGAGAGTAGAGGTGCGAACAGAGACGTCTTTTTTAGAAATAAAAAAAGATATCCTTTTTTATCAAGGATAAGTTTTTACAGAAATGTAAATAGTGAAACGGCTAAATCCTTACTGGAAAGCAAAGCTCTTATAGCTGCTTAATTGTTAAAAGTGATTTTAACAATAGAGAAATGATTGTCACTTTTAAAATAATTTAAAAGACAGAATTCGGTGTATAGTTCATCTTCATTTGTAAAAAGAGTATTTTATGTTTTATGATCATATTCCTGCAATGTTATTAGAAGTTTCTCAGTATTTAATTAAAAATACTTATGGAGTATATATTGATTGTACCTTTGGTAACGGAGGACATACATTTTACTTACTTAGTAAATTTAAAAATATAAAGATAATAGCAATTGATTTTGATGAACAATCGTTATACAGATTTAATATATTAGTTAATGAAAAGCAATTTAATGATAGAGTTATATTTATACGAGATAATTTCAAAAATATAAAACAAATTCTATCTAATTTACATATCAAAAAAGTAGATGGAATATTAGCTGATATAGGACTTTCGTCTCAACAGTTAAATGATCTAAGTAGAGGATTTTCTTTTAAATCTCATGTATTAGATATGAGAATGGATAATAGATTACAAATTACAGCCAAAAAAATTATTAATTCTACTAATGCTAATGATTTAGCTAATATTTTTTATAGTTATGGTGAAGAATATAAATCAAGACAAATAGCTAATGCCATTTGTATTTATAGAAAACGAAAAATAATAAATAGTGCTAATGAATTACAAAGGATTATATGTAATTCAAAAAAACATATAAATGGTATAAAAATACATCCAGCTACAAAAGTATTTCAAGCACTAAGAATAGTTGTAAATAATGAGCTTTATAATTTACAAAATCTATTATCTATTGCTCCTGAAATTTTAATTAGAACAGGACGACTTGTTATAATAAGTTTTCATTCTTTAGAAGATAGAATAGTTAAATTAAATTTTAAAAATAACATTTCTAAGGGCATTTATAAAAGAATAACAAAAAAAGTTATTAAAGTTTCAAAAGAAGAACTGAATAATAATTTTAGAGTACGCAGTGCTAGGATGCGAGTTGCAGAAAAACAATAAGTGTAAATTATTTATTTTGTTAAGTATTTTTATTTATGTATGGCAACAGAATATAGGAATAAGATTAGCTTATAAAATAAGTTATTTAAATAATATATATGAACAAATACTAGCAGAAAATGATATTTTAAAATTAAAAATTAATACTATATTGTCTATTGATACAATATATCAAATAGCCAAAGAAAGAAATTTTGCTTTTCCAAATAAAAATTCTATATTTTATATTAACTAATGTATATTATTAAAACAAAAAGATTTCTGATTGTTATTATATCTTTGTTATTTTTATTTTTATTGTTATTGTTAAGGTTAATTTATATTCAAATTTTTCTACATAATAAGTTAAATGCAATAGTTAAAAAAATGGTTACTTATAGAAATATAGAATTTTCTAAAAGAGGAGATATTCTTGATACTAAAGGAAAAGTTTTAGCCTTCAGTGTTAAACAATATACAGTATTTATTGATCCAAATAGAATGGATAACTTAAGTAAAATGAGACAAATTCTTAGTAAAAATGGTATACAACTTAACAATACGCATTTAAAAAAATTGAAAATAACAAGAACTTCTTATGTTCCAATAGCATATAATGTTGATTCGAAAACAATTAGAAACATTAAAAAAGCTAAAATAAATGGAATTGGTTTTCACAGCACATATGTTAGAAAATATCCATTAGGCCAGTTATGTTCAAATATTATTGGTATTACTGATATTGATGGCCATGGACTTGAAGGCATTGAAAGAATATGTGAAAAATGTTTACGTGGCAATTGTATTAAAGTACATATGCTAAGAGATGGAAGAGGAAACATAATACAAAAAGATAAACACATTGATAAAACAAAAATGAAAGGACATAATATTACACTTCATATAGATGCTACAATACAATTAATAGTAACTCATGAATTACAAAAAGCAATCCTTAAATTTAGAGCTAAGAAAGCTGTATGTATAATTCAAAATCCTAGAACTGGAGCTATATTATCAATGGTTTCTATACCAAGTTTTAATCCTAACAAAAAAATTAATAATATTAATACATTAAGAAATTCCGCTATAAGTAATGTATATGAACCAGGGTCAACTTTTAAAATAGTGACTGTATCTACAGCTTTAGATACTGGGCTAGTACAACTATCTGATAATTTCTATCTAAATAATTCTAGTTATAAACTTGCTGGGCACATAATAAAAGATAATCATAAAAAGGTTAATAGATTTATATCATTAAGTGAAGCTATAGAATATTCTTCAAATATTATTATGTCACAACTTGCACAGAAAATTGGAACAAAAAATTTTTATAAATATATAAGAAATTTTGGTTTTTATTCTTTAACTGGAATAGATTTATCAGGAGAAGAAAAAGGATTGTTAAGCAATATAAATAAAATACATCCTTTATCGTTATGTACAATTTCTTTTGGACAAGGAATTGGTGTAACGGCTATACAAATAATAAGTGCTTTTTCAACTATTGCTAATGACGGTGTGCTAATGAAACCATTATTAATTAAAAAAATTGATAATACTAATTTGAAACAACAAGTAATTAGAAGAGTTATTTCTGCTAATACTGCTAAAGTAATGAAACGTATTTTAAAAAATGCTGTAGATTTTGGTACAGGGCATAGTGGAAAAATTAATGGATATAGTATGGGAGGAAAAACTGGAACAGCACAAAAAATTGATCATTTAACTAAAAGTTATTCTAAAACCGCTTATACAGCATCATTTTGTGGGCTCATTCCAGCTATGAACCCTAAACTTGTAATACTTGTAATTATTGATGAACCTTGTGGTAATTATTATGCCTCTTCAGTTGCATCCCCTGTATTTGCAAGAATAGCAGAAAAAGTACTGCAATATTTAGAGATTGCAAAAGATGAAAATAAATTTAACATTCTTATATAAAAAACTAATTGAGGTTCTTAATTTATATGCTTCTAAAAGATATGTTACTTGGGGAAGAAGATATCATTCTTTTAGGTAATAATAATACTAATGTTAACGTTCTAGGTTTATCTTATGATTCTAGAAAGATAAAAAATTATTATGCTTTTTTTGCTATATCTGGCAGTAGTACTGACGGGAAAAAATATATAGATGAAGCTATTCTAAAAGGGGCTTGTGTAATTATTACTGACAGTGATATCACTGTAACTATAAACACTAACATTATATATATTGTGGTAAAAGATATTATTAAGTTTATGTCAAGATTAAGTGCTAAATTTTATAAGCATCCAGACAAAATGTTAACTGTTATAGGAGTAACTGGCACAAATGGAAAAACTACAATTACATATATGTTAGAGAGTATATTTAAATATTGTGGTATTAAATGTGGAGTTATTGGAACAATTAATTATAGATATAATAATCAAGCTATTCAATCTATTAATACAACTCCTCAATCATTAGATATTTATAGAATTATGAGAGAAATGTTAGATACAGGAGTTAGCCACTTAATAATGGAAGTATCTTCTCATGCTTTAAGTATAGGTAGAGTTCATGGAATATCTTTTTCTACAGCTATTTTTACTAATTTAACAAGTGATCATTTAGATTTTCACAAAAATTTGCAAAATTATTTTCAGGCTAAATCTATACTTTTTCGTGATCTTTTTAGCACTAAAATGAAAAAAAGTTTTGCTATAATTAATGTAGATGACTACTATGGAAAAAAATTATTAAAATTAAAAATAAATGCTGTTGTACAATCTTATTCCCTTTTAAATAATAATATAACCAATTGGAAAATAACAAATATTAAGTTAGACCGTAATTATACTAGTTTTAATTTTCTTTATCATAAAGTATACATAGAACAAATAGGTTTATATAATGTATACAATGCTGTAGCTGCGTTAATTGCTGCTATATGCAATGGTGTATCTCTTATGACATCTATTAAAGGCTTGAGCACACTGAAAAGAATCCCAGGACGACTTGAACAAATATATAATAAACATTTGGGATATTATATTATTATAGATTATGCACATACTATAGATGCTCTTAAAAATGTTTTACAAACTATACGCAAAATTAGTTACCATAGATTAATAACAGTTTTTGGTTGTGGTGGCAATAGAGATAAAACAAAAAGAGCAATAATGGGTCAATTAGCTGTTAATTTCAGTGATATCGTATTTGTCACATCTGATAATCCTAGATTTGAAGATCCATATCAAATAATTTCAGATATTATAACAGGAATAAAACAAATTAATAAAAAAAATTATAAAATTGTATTAAATAGAGCTACAGCAATAAGACAAGCAATTAATATAGCTAACAAAGGAGATACCATTCTTATTGCTGGTAAAGGGCACGAAAAATATCAGATAATTGCAGATAAAAAATTATATTTTGATGATGTTAAAATTGTAAAAGACTATATTAAGATAATAAAAAATAATAAGTGAAATTATGTATCTTTATATAAATGATATATTAACTATATTATGTAAAAAATCTACATTAAATAATATTCCTATAAGTGGAATATCTATAGATTCTAGAACTATAAAGTATGGTGAAATTTTTTTTGCTTTAAAAGGGGTACATTATGATGGTCACACATTTATCAAAGAAGCACTTAAGAAAGGAGCATTTGCTGTAGTATGTTCAAATAAATATAATTGTAACGTTATTCAATCATTTCCATTTATTATCAAAATAAATGATCCTCTTGTTGCATTAGGTCAAGTAGCAAATCAATATAGAAATAAGTTTACTAAAACAAACATCATTGCTATTACTGGATCTAATGGAAAAACAACTACAAAAGATATGTTATTTGAAATTTTAAAAACTAATGGTAAAACAATTGCTAGTAAAAATAATTTTAATAACAGAATAGGTTTACCTATATCAATATTTAACTTAGATGCTCATGTTAAATATGCTGTTTTTGAATTGGGTTCTTCTTTATGTGGGGAAATTAAATTATTGACTAATATCTTAAATCCTGATATTGGAGTTATTACTAATATCGGATGTACACATTTAGAATCTTTTATATCTGCTAATGGTGTATTTAGAGAAAAAAAATCTTTATTTACTAATATGAAGAAACATTCCATGAAAATTATAAATAATGATGATAAATTTTTAAAATTATTGAATCAACCAAAGAATAAATGTAGTACAATAACATTTTCATTAAATAATATAGCAGATGTTTATGCAAAAAACATTAAATTTTGCTTTAACGAAACACATTTTGTTCTCTGTTATCAAAGAAATACAATTAATATTAAAATAACTACAAGAGAAAAATTTAATATATTAAACGCTTTAGCAGCAGCATCATGTGCTATCTGTTTGGGTATTCCTCTTACAAAGATTAAACTTGGATTAGAAAGATTTAGATTACCACCAATGCGTATGGAAAAGATTATTACAAGAAAAGGAGTGACTTTAATAAATGATGCTTATAATGCTAATCCTTCATCTATGAAAGAAGCAATTACTTCAATATTACAAATCTATAATAAAAAAAAAATATATTTAATTCTTGGAGATATGCTTGAATTAGGGCACAAAACAAATAAGTATCATTTTGAACTAGGACTTTTTCTTAATTCTAAAAAAAATATTGAAGCAGTTTATTTATTAGGAGTTTATAGTTTATATATAAAAAGAGCTTTAAATACTACAACTGTTTTTCATTTTTATAATAAGAATCAGCTTATAAATAAGTTAAAAATAATAACAATTAATAATAATTCTGTATTATTTTTTAAAGGGTCAAGACTAATACAAATGGAGACACTTTATGAGGCTTTATGTAAAGTGTTGTAAGCCTATTTATATAAAATTTATATTTATTAAATATGTTATATTCTGTTTTATCATTTAATATAATATTAAAATCACTTAGTGCATTAGTTATAAGTTTTGTTATTTGTTACACTTTATTTCCTTTGATAATAAAAACTTTTAGAAATTATAAAGTGAAGCAAATCATAAGACATGATGGTCCAAGTACTCATATTATGAAAAAAACTACACCTACTATAGGTGGCATTGTAATAATCATATCAGTGATTATCTCAACTGTATTGTTGGCTGACTTAAATAATAAATTTATTATTTGGTTTTTAATTGGAACAATATATTTTGGATGTTTAGGATTTTTTGATGATTATTTAAAATACAAAAGAAATAGTTCTAAAGGTATTTCTGCAAAACACAAAATGTTAATTCAAATTGTTTTTGCTAGTTGTGTTGCTTGTTATTTATTTTTCTTTCCAGTTAATCTATATTTTGCAACACTAGTTGTTATTCCATTTTTTAATAATTTATTTATACAACTTTCTTTTTTATATTATATATTGGCAATTATTATTATTGTTGGTAGTTCAAATGCAGTAAATCTTACTGATGGACTTGATGGACTTGCTATAGGCAATGTCATTATTGTAGCTTTTACTTTTTCTATTATTACATATTGTTCTGGCATATTTGATATTACTAAAGTATTACATATTGTTTACATCTCACAATGTCAAGAAATATCGATCTATCTTATGTCAATAGTTGGTGCAGGGTTAGGTTTTTTGTGGTACAATTCTTATCCAGCTGAAATTTTTATGGGTGATACTGGTAGCTTATTTTTAGGAGGAGTGCTTGGTATGACATCATTATTTTTAAAGCAGGAATTATTACTTGTTATTGTAGGAGGAGTATTTGTAATTGAGGCCATTTCAGTGTTATTACAAGTATATTTCTATAAACAAACCTGTGGTAAGAGAATATTTAAAATGGCTCCTTTACATCACCATTTTGAATTACTTGGATTAAATGAAACAAAAATCACAATACGATTTTGGATAATAGGTATTATATTAGCAGTATTCTCTTTGATATCAATTTGTTTATAGGAAGATCTAAATGAAAAAAACGATAGGAGTCTTGGGCTTTGGTATAAGTGGAATAGCAGTTGCTAAATTGGCTAGTGAGTTAGGATATAATGTTATTATCAATGAGCAAAGTTGTAATATAAAGCAAAATAAAATAACAAATCTGAGTAAGAATATAATTCTAGAGTTTAGTAAATATTCAGATATACTATTGCAATCAGATCTAATTATTAAAAGTCCTGGTATTGATTTGAATAATCCTATGTTAATTAAAGCCCGTAAGCAGAATATTCCAATTGTAAGTGAAATATCGTTCTCATTGTTAAATAGTAAATATAAAAAAATAATAGCTATTACTGGAACTAATGGCAAGAGTACAACAACTGATTTAACATACAAAATTTTTAAAGCATATTGTAATGATGTAATAGTTGCTGGTAATATAGGTTTACCTTTATCATCACTAGTTGCAAAAACTACAAAACAAACAACTATGATACTTGAAATGTCAAGTTTTCAACTAGCAGACAGTCCTAATTTTAGACCTGATGTATCTGTTCTATTAAATATTACTCCAGATCATATTAATCATCATACAACTATAGAAAATTATATACGTGCAAAAGAAACCATTTTTACTAATCAAAAGAACGGAGATTTGACAATATTGAATTATGATAGTTACATATGTAGAACACTAGCAAATAAAATTAATAATTCAAAAGTAGTTTTTTTTAGCAAAAACACAATTTTACAAAATGGTGTTTTTTATCACAATAACAATATATATATAAAATTGAATAATAGTTGTGTATTTATAAAACCACATATTAATCTTATAGGAGAACATAATATATCTAACATTTTAGCTGCAGTAACAGTTGCAATAAGTAGTGGTATCAATATACAAATTATAGAAAGCGTTATATCTTCCTATACAGGTTTGTCACATCGCTTAGAATATATTAGGCAGTTAAATGGAGTAATATATTATAATGATTCAAAAGCAACTAATATAAATTCTACTCGAGTAGCACTTGAATCTTTTGATAAAAACATTATACTAATAATGGGAGGGCATGATAAGGGTATTTCATATACTTCATTAAGAAATTTAATAAAACAAAAAGTTAAAGCTGTGCTTCTTATTGGGAATGCAGCTAAAAAAATTGAGAAAGATTTAAAAGGAACAACTATACTTATTCATGTTTACAATATTCAAAATGCGGTATATAAAGCATTTAACATTGCAGTAAAAAACGATATTGTCCTTTTATCTCCAGGTTGTGCTTCTTTTGATCAATTTGAAAATTTTGAAGAGAGAGGTAGAATTTTTAAACAATTTGTTCTACAACTTAGTAAGACACTATTATGATTAATTTGCGTAAATATGATTATACTTTGTTATTTGTTGTATGCTTATATATATTTTTTGGATTATTAATGGTATTTTCATCTAGTTTTATTATAGCAGATATAAGATGGGCCAACCCATATAAGTTTTTTATAAAACAAATATTGTGGGTTCTAATAGGATTAATAGCTATGTTAATAACTATTTTTATTATAAATTATAAAGTATATCAAAAGTTTACAAAACAAATTTTCATTTTTACATTATTTTTAGTTGTTGCTGTATTATTTGTAGGTAAAGTACATCTTGGAGCAAAAAGATGGCTTGAAATATGGTATATAACATTACAACCGTCAGAATTAGCTAAAATTGCTGTTATTATATCAGTAGCAGATTTCATATCTAGAAAAAAAATTTTACTTAATACATACAAAGGACTAATTGCTCCTATAATATTGATTACAGTTATGATTATTCCAATTATTCTTGAACCTGATTTGGGAACACCATTATTAATTTTGTTAGTTTCTATTATTATGTTATTTTGTGCAGGTATAAAAATACAATCCATATTAATAGGTATTATTAGCGCACTTTGTTTTGTTTGTATAGAAATTATAAATAAACCTTATAGACTTTTGAGAGTTAAGAATTATCTTACATCCTTTGCCAATATAGACTATGCTTCTTATCAGTTAAAACAATCATTAAACGCTCTAGGCTCTGGAGGGTTATTTGGAAAAGGTCTTGGTAAAAGTACAATGAAACTGTTATACTTGCCTGAAGCACATAGTGATTTTATTTTTCCTATCATAGGAGAAGAATTAGGGCTTGTGGGAACTTTAATTGTAATATCATTTTTTTTATATTTATTTATAAAAGGTATTAAAATGAGTGACAGAATGCCTGATATGTTTTCTAGTTACTTATGCTTAGGTATAACTTTATTGATTGTTTTTCAGGCTTTAATCAATTTCTTTGTTACTACAGGTATATTACCAACAAAAGGTTTGCCACTTCCATTTATATCATCTGGAGGAACTTCTTTAATAATTAATATGATTGCTATTGGTATACTAATAAATTTATCACAGTATCAATCTGTATATAAATGAATAGTTATAAAAATAAAATAATTATTGCAACCAGTGGAACAGGTGGGCATATTTATCCAGGTATAGCGTTAGCTAATGAATTTCAAAATAAAGGATATATACCTATTTTTTTTATAAGTAATAATATTGTTTCAAAATCAATTTTTAAAAATCATAACTTCAAATATATTCCTTTTAGTTTAATTGGCTTACCACGTAAATTTTCACTAAAATTTGTTTTCTTTTTATTTAAAATAATTCTTGCTTTCTTTAAGTCAATTGTAGTTATTATAAAACTTAAGCCAATTGCTATTATAGGAATGGGTGGTTATATTTCAGTGCCAATTATTCTTGCTGCTAAAATATTAAGAAAAAAGACTTTTATACACGAACAGAATGTCATACCAGGATTAGCAAATATTTTATTAAGTAAACTTATAGATAAAACTTTTATAAGTTTTAATAGTTCTGCACAATATCTTCATAATACAATATGCTTGGGATGTCCTATTAGAAATAATATTTTTATATTAAGTATAAATAGGACTGATTTCTTATGTAAAATAGGCTTTAACGATACCAAACCTATAATTTTGATTTTTGGAGGTAGTCTTGGTTCGAATCTTATAAACAAAATAGCTTATGAAACATTTATAGATTTATCTAAAAGTAATAAAGTACAAATTATTCATGTAACAGGGCTAAAAAATTATTATGAACTAAAAAATAAAGTTAAAGGCAACCATTCTTATAAGGTTTTTAATTATATTCATAATATTGGGGAATTATATAGTATAAGTGACATTATAATATGTCGTGCTGGTGCAAGTACAATTTTTGAATTGCAAGCTTTAAATAAACCAGCAATTTTAATTCCTTATCTTAAGGCTACAAATAATCATCAGTATTGGAATGCACAATCTGTAAAATTTGATAATAAACTAATAATAGATGAAACTAAACTAACAAAATATAAATTACTTAAGTCAATACTTTATTTACAACGCAATAGAAATAAAAATCAAGTTATTAATAATGTAATAATAAAAATAAAATTACCACAAGAATTAATATGTGCAGAAATAATAGGACATATACTATAATAGCGATTGCTATCTAGATGACTTTTATGTTACAATACTTTGTTGATGAATGGTACGGTTATTATTTGTTTATTATTAATCACTATGATTATATTATATAGTGTATTACTGATATTAATGATAGTGGTTGTGTGTCAATTAAAGAAAAATATTAAAAAATTTAGTGAGGATAAGTTATTTACTTTGCTAGTTTCAATATCTTCAATAATGTATTATGTATTTTCACAAATTGTTAACAACAGAAATAAAAAAAATATAATATAGAAGGACAAGTTAACATGTCTAGTAATAAAGATACTTTTTTTACTTTTTTGATTGGTGGATTACTTGGAACTATTATTGGTGTTTTATATTCACCTAAATCTGGGAAAGAAAATAGGAAGAATATAAAAAAATTAGTAGCAACATTCTTGGGAAAAACAAAAAATGTTGAATCAGCTATTAAAGAGCAAGAATCGAAAATTATACATGGAAATTGTCAACAAAGTTTGGATAAAAATTATGATATCAATAATGAAATGAATAAAGTTTAATTTTAATGCTGAGGTAGCTCAGTTGGTAGAGCACAGGTCTGAAAAACCTGGTGTCGGCAGTTCAATTCTGTCCCTCAGCATATTTTGAATATAAAGAGATTTATAAGCATGGAGATTAAAACAGATCAAAAATTATTAAACAAGAATGTTATTAGAAAACGTCATTCATTGTACCGTGGAAAAGTGGAAGTTGTTCCTAAGTGTAGTGTAACTAGTTTTAATGATTTTGCAGTTTGGTATAGTCCTGGCGTTGCTACAGTTTGTGAAGATATTCATAAAAATCCTGAACTTGTATATGAATATACAAATAAAGCTAATAGTGTTGCAATAATTAGTGATGGGACACGAGTATTAGGTCTTGGAAATATTGGACCACTAGCTGGCTTACCTGTTATGGAAGGTAAATCACTACTATATAAATATCTAGGTGGCATTGATGCATATCCTATATGTCTAGATACTAACAATGAAGATGAAATAGTACGAACTGTACAGATATTACAACCATCTTTTGGAGGGATAAATTTAGAAGATATAGAACAACCTAAATGTTTTCCTGTTTTAACAAAGTTAACCAAAGTATGTAAAATACCTGTGTGGCACGATGATCAACAAGGGACAGCTATTGTTATTCTTGCTGGATTGATAAATGCATTAAAAGTAGTAAACAAAAATATAAAATCAATTCAAGTAGCAATCATAGGAGCTGGGGCTGCTAACATATGTATATCAAAACTATTGTTAATGTATGGGGTCAATCCTGCAAAGATGATTGTTGTTGATTCTAAAGGAATATTAAACAAAAACAGAACAGATTTGCAACTATATCCTGAAAAGCAACTTTTAGCTATGCAAACTAATTTTGATAATATCAATGGTGGCATTAAAGAAGCGATGATTAATTCAGATGTTGTTATTGCATTATCATCACCAGGGCCAAATATCATTAATAAGAATTGGATATGTAATATGGCTACTAACCCTATAATCTTTGCATGTGCGAATCCAGTCCCAGAAATATGGCCATGGCAAGCAAAAGAGTCAGGAGCAGTTGTAGTTGCTACTGGAAGAAGTGATTTCAATAACCAGATAAATAATTCTTTAGGTTTTCCTGGAGTATTTAGGGGAGTATTAGATGTTAGAGCTTCATCAATAACAGATAATATGTGTATCTCGGCTGCTATTGAGTTATCATCTTGTATCAAAAATACTCAATTACATCCTAACAAAATACTACCTACGATGGATGATTGGTATATTTATCCTAAAATAGCAGCTGCTGTCGGATTAAGTGCAATTAAAGAAAAAGTAGCTGATAATATACTTAGTTATGAGGAAATTTTTAATAATGCTAAATTGATAATACAAAGAAGCAGAGCTATTACTAAGACAATGATAGAAAGAGGTTATATAAAAAAAGTTGAGAGAAATAAAATTTAAAACCATTGTTGATAGTATTGTACAGTTGTGTGCTGATGTTAATTATGTTCTACCTACAGATGTATTAATAGCATTAAAAAAAAGTATAATTTTTGAAAAGTCCCTTGCTAGAACCATTTTAGAAGAGATAGTAGAAAATGCTAATATTGCAAGAAATAAGCAAATACCGCTGTGTCAAGATACTGGAGTTGTAAATATTTTTGTAGAAATTGGAAATGAGGTTAGTATTAGAAATTATAATATTTATAACGCTATAAATTATGGAGTTGGTTTAGGATATAAAGAACATTATTTACGTAAATCTATTGTTTGTGATCCTATAAGAAGGGTGAACACTAATGACAATACACCAGCAAATATTTATTTAAGTTTGGTAGCAGGTGATAAAATTAAAATTTCTTTTTTAGCTAAAGGTGGTGGGAGTGATAATGCATGTGCTGCAAAGATGTTTACTCCATCTAGTAAGTGGATTGATATAAAAAAATTTATTGTAAATGTTGTGGCCTCAAATGGAAGAAATGCTTGCCCTCCGTTAATTATTGGTGTTGGAATTGGTGGAAGTTTTGCTACTGTTAACCACTTGGCAAGTTATACTATATTTCGTACAATAGGAAGTAAAAATGAAAATTCGTTTTATAGAGAAAAAGAAAAAGAGTTACTAACGGAGATAAATAATTTGAATATTGGCCCTATGAATGTAGGAGGGAAAACAACTGCATTGGCAGTATTTATAAAAGCAAATCAAACTCATATTGCATCACTACCAGTAGCTGTTAATATTCAATGTCATTCGTGTAGAAGAAAAACTGTAATAATATAAAACTTTATAATGATATATCTACAAGATTTACTATTAGATATTAAGAGTCTTAAAGTAGGAACAAGGCTTCATATTAGTGGCGTTTTATATACTGCGCGGGATGCGGCTCATAAACGCATTATCAATATTTTGGATAATAAAAAACATCTTCCTTTTCAACTTAATAATGCAGCTATATACTATTGTGGTCCTACTCCTGTTAACAAAAATGGGCTATGTGCATGTGGGCCTACTACATCTGCAAGAATGGATCTTTTTACTCCTAGAATATTAAGTGAAGGTGTTAAATTTTTAATAGGGAAAGGTGCTAGATCAGATACAGTAGTTAATATTATACATAAGATGAGTGCAGTTTATTTTATAGCTACTGGAGGAATTGCAGCATTACTTTCAACTACAATAAAAAGAATTGATTTAATAGCGTTTAAGGATTTAGGTCCAGAGGCAATCTATAGATTAGAAATTTATAATATGCCATTAATTGTTGCTATAGATAGTTTTGGAAATAATATTTTTAACAAGAAAAGATAATTAAGGGAGTTATTCATAATGTTATGTTTAAACAAACAAATAATAGAATCATTAAGGTTGCATTTGAATGATACTGGTTCTTCTGCAGTACAAATAGCTATTTTAACTTTAAAAATAAAATCTCTTACAAAGCACTTTAGAAAATTTCCAAAAGATTATAGTTCAAAATTAGGGTTTATTAAAATGATTGCGAAAAGAAAAAAACTACTAAAATATTTACAGTTAAATGATAATAATATGTATATTACTGTTACAAGTGCTTTAGGATTAAGGAAATAAATATAAATGAGGTGTAAGAGTGAGATATTTAAAAAGGGAAATAGAGATTGCTGGAAGATGTTTTATTGTTGAACTTGGAGCAGTAGCTAAACAAGCTAATGGGTCTTGTCTTGTGAGAGTAGGAGATACTATTATTTTAGCAACAGCAACTACTGATTTAGATACTACCATTGAGGCTGATTTCTTACCATTAACTGTAGATTATAGAGAAAGAGCTTATGCAGCAGGTAAAATTCCTGGTGGTTTTTTTAAAAGAGAAAACAAGCCAAAAGATAGTGAAATTTTAGTAAGCAGACTTATAGATAGAAGTCTGCGACCTGTTTTTGCTAAATCTTGGAGAAATAATACACAAATTACAGTAGTTGTGCTGTCATATGATGGTGAAAATGATCCAGTCCCAGCATCAATTTTAGGAGCATCTATTGCTTTATATACATCTAATATTCCTGTTAGTACACCTGTAGCATCAGTCAGAGTGGGGAAAATAGGCGAACGTTACATTATTAATCCATCACTTATTGAACAAAAAACAAGTCAATTAAATTTACTTGTAAGTGGTACAGAAGATTCTTTGACAATGGTAGAATCAAGTGCAATAGAATTATCTGAAATTCATATTATAAATGCTTTAGATAATGGCTGGAAGATTATTAAACAAGTATGCTTGTTTCAAAAAGAATTAGTTACAAGTGAAAAAGTAACAGTACCAGAATATGTTCCTAACAGTATGATATTAAAAGACATAACATATGAAATAAATAATCAAGTTACATTTAATATTATTAATAAAGATAAGAAAATTAGAGATACATTGTGGAAGGATATAAAAAATGACATATCTTCAAAAATTTTTTCTAAATACCCTGAAGAACAATTAAAAGAAATTAATATAACATTAGAAACTGTTTTTAATAAAGCTATTAGGAATTTTATTATAAATAACAAAGTTCGTGTGGATGGTAGAAAATTAGATGAAATCAGACATATTACTTGTAAAAGTGGTATACTTCCTAGAGTTCATGGGTCATGTTTGTTTACAAGAGGAGAGACACAAGCATTAGCTACTGTAACTCTGGGCACTCTAATGGATAGGCAAATTCTAGATGAATTATATGGAGAATATAAAGATAGGTTTATGTTACATTATAACTTCCCTGGATTTTCAACAGGTGAACCAAAAAGTGATAAGGCATTAAGTAGAAGAGAAATAGGACATGGGCATTTAGCGAAAAAAGCAATATACCCAATTTTACCTGACGAACATCACTTTGCTTATACAATAAGAGTAGTATCAGATATACTAGAATCTAATGGGTCTTCTTCTATGGCGTCTGTTTGTGGAGCATCTCTTGCTTTAATTAGTGCAGGCGTTCCTATTAAAGCAAATTGTGCTGGAATAGCTATGGGGTTGATTAAAGAAGGTTCTAAACATGTTATTTTAACTGATATTATGGGTGTTGAGGATTATTTAGGAGATATGGATTTTAAAGTTGCAGGTACTAAACGTGGCATTACAGCTCTTCAAATGGATATAAAGCAATTGGGTATTAATCTCACTATTATATCAAGTGCTATTAAGCAAGCTACACACAAACTTTTAGAAGTTTTAGATATAATGGAATCATCATCTACATCATCAATTAACAATACAATATCAAATTTCGCCCCTTCTATATCAGTATTGAATATTGCACAAGTTAAAATAGGTGAACTAATTGGGCCTGGAGGCAGAAATATTAGAAAGCTTCAAGATGAACATGATGTTAAGATTGATATAGATACAAACGGAAAAGTCTTTATCTCAGGTATGAATTCTCAATCTGTTAAATTAGTTAAAAGATACATTGAAAAGTTTAACATTGAAATTAAAATTGGATTAATCTATGATGGTATTATTATTAAGTTAGTAGAGTTTGGAATGTTTATAGAAATTGCACCAGGCAAGAAAGGACTAGTGCATATTTCACAATTTAAAAAATGTATTAAACGTTTCAAAGAAGGCGACAAAGTTAAAGTGAAAATCATGAATATTGATAAGTATGGTAAAATTGGATTACAACTTCAGTTAAAATAATTTTTATAAAGATATAACATAACATGAAGAAAAAAATAAATCATATTGTTAATATTACTAAAGAACTTCATGATAAACTTGAACTATTTTATGACATAATGTATAAGGGTGATATTGGCACTCTACACATTACTTTCAAGAATTACAATATATATATTAAGCGTAAAGATGTTAATATTCAACACATCAAAGATAAACCTACTCCTCCTACTACAACAACAAAACAAGCAATAATATCCAATAATATTAAAGAACAATTAAAAATAAAAGAAACAATTAAGTCTCCTATAGTAGGTACATTTTATAAGGCCCCATCTCCAACATCACCACCATTTGTACATGAAGGGGATATAGTTGAAAGTAAAACAGTAATATGTCTTATTGAAGCTATGAAAGTAATCAATGAAATAAAAACTTCTTATAAACTGAAAATTATTAAACTACTAGTAGATAATGGTCAAGCAGTTAACTCTGGACAAGATTTATTTGAAATAGAAAAAATAAATTAATTGTTATAACAAAACAATGCGATTTTGGTGTATAAATACAAACAATCAGAAAACTAAGAGTATAATTTGTATATCAGTTTTCCTTGTAAGTTTTTATTTTTTTTTATTTCCTACTAAATCTGGAATTTTAGGTTATATATTTTTATATATAATGTTTTATATGTTTGGCTCAGCATCATATATATTTCCTTTCATTTGGCTACGGTTCTTCTTGTATTTAAGACAAAAAAACAGAATACATAATAATACTATCACTATCCCTGTTTTGTTCATTCTTTCCTATGCTGTATTCTTTGAAGGAATACATCTAGAATATTTGAGTGACATTTATGGTGGATATCTTGGTTATATCTTATATTCATTTTTAAATAGTTTATTTGACTTATATTTAAGTTTTACCATAATAATACTCATCTTGATGTATTCTACAATACAATTTTTTTATCAGTTTGTAGTTTTATTTCATATTCAAACTATTATTAATTCATTTAAAGATAAAATGGGATCTATATATAAATTAACAGAAAAAAAATATCAAGACAGCATAAAACTTACAAATATAAATAACTATAAATTACCAAAACTTGATTTACTTAAACAAAATAAATCACTTAAATGTTTTTATACACATGATGAACTAGTACATCAAGCAAAAAAATTAGAAGAGGTGGTATTAGATTTTGGTATAAGTATAAAAGTTATAGATATACTTACTGGTTCGTTCGTAAATAGATATGATGTTATGTTAGCTCCAGGTATAAGAATACAAATGCTTTTGAATATTGTTGATAATATAGCTCTTAACATGCACGTTCCAAGTATAAGAATCATTCCAATTCATGAAAAAGCTGTTATTGGAATTGAAATTCCAAATTTATTAAATAGCAGAACTGTATATTTAAGAGATATATTATCTCACGAGCACTTTAAATCATCAAAATCTCTACTGAGTCTAGCTTTGGGAATGCAAATGGATGGTAAAATATATATAGCAGATTTAGCACTAATGCCACATATTTTAATAGCTGGTGTAACTGGATCTGGTAAGAGTGTAAGTCTTCATACAATTATTATATCTATTTTATATAAAGCAAAACCGAATGAAGTTAAATTAATATTAATTGATCCTAAACATGTAGAAATGTTGATGTATAATAATATTCCACATTTATATAATCTAGCTAATAATAATAATAAGATCATAACTACTCCTAAAGATGCTGTTATATGTTTGCAAAAGTTAATATCTTTAATGCATTTTAGATATACACAATTTTCTAAAGAAACGGTTAGGAATATAGAAGAATATAACAATAAAATGATTAAAAATAGGAAAACAAAAGAATTCTATATTGTCGTTATTATTGATGAACTTGCAGATTTAATGTTAACAACACATAGAAATATAGAACCAATTATACAAAGGTTATCTCAGATGTCAAGAGCTGTTGGTATACATTTAATTATTGCAACACAAAGACCATCAGTAAATGTATTAACAGGAGTGATAAAAGCTAATTTTCCTGCCAGATTATCATTAAAAACAGCATCAAAAATAGATTCAAAAGTTATTCTTGATATATGTGGAGCAGAACAATTAGTTGGCAAAGGGGATATGTTATTTTCACCACCAGCAACAAGTGATGCAATTAGAATTCAAGGAGCTTATGTTTCAAGTAGTGAAATACAACGTATTGTTTCTTATATATGTAACCAAAAATCATATTAGGTATTTTAAAAATTGAATCTACCAAACAAACTAACTATAGTCAGAATGTTGATGGTACCTATATTTACTTTTTTTATTGAATGTAATGGTGTATATAATATCACAATTGCGCTAATTGTGTTTATATTAGCTGCGTTTACAGATTTGATAGATGGAAAAATAGCTAGAAAACATAAAGATATAACACTGTTAGGTATATTCTTAGATCCACTTGCTGATAAATTGTTAATATCTACCGCATTAATTTATTTCTTAACTATGTCTAGCCTTTGCATTCCTGTATGGATGATTGTTATGATTATTTCAAGAGATTTTTTGATAACAGGTTTACGATATACTTTAGCTAATAAAAATATAATAATTCCAGCAAACAAACTTGGGAAATTAAAAACTGCCTCACAAGTTTTTGGGATTATTGTAATAATGTTAATTTTAATCATTAACAAACTCATTATTAAAGTAAATAATATGATGCCTATTATTTTTGTTTTATATAACAGATATTTATTATGTAGTGTTGTATTGATAAAACTGCCTTTATATATAATTATTATTATTATATTATTTACTATGCTTTCTGGTATTACTTATGTATGGAAATATAGAGAATTTTTTCATGAAAAATAGTATTCATAAAATAATATTATGTGTTTCCTCATGTTTCTATTTAGGATATATCAAGTATGCCCCTGGCACATTTACTAGCTTAATTATACTGTTTTTGTGGATTTTTTTAGTGCCTTATAATTATATACTTCATATATGTATATTAGGACTAATATACATACTATCTGTCATGTTTTCTTTTTCTGCAGAAAAGATATATAATAAACATGATGATCAAAGAATAGTTATTGATGAAATTGCAGGTATGTGTTTTTCTTTTGCATTTGTACCTAAGAATTGTGTATTGTTAATTTTAGGGTTTATATTATTTAGAATTATTGATATTAAAAAACCTTGTTTTATATCGCAAGTACAAAGTTTATCAGGAGGTTTTGGCGTAACGATGGATGATGTTTTATCAGGTATATTTGTTAACATAATATTGCAAGTTCTAGCAATGGTAACAATAAAATGATTAAAATAACCAACATCATATCAGGGACACTAAAGACAAACTGCTATCTTGTGTATGATGACATTACATTAGATGCTATAGTTATAGATCCAGGCGAAGATGGATATAAAGTTATCAATATAATAGATAAAAATATGTTTAAGGTTATAATGCTGATAAACACACATAGCCATTTAGACCATAGTCAATCTAATAATATTCTTCGAAAACAATTTAATATACCGTTGGCAATACATAAATATGAAGTAGACTTCTTATGTAGTAATCTAAAACCAGAAATATTACTATATGACCAGCAAATAATGAATCTATCTAATAATAGTTTTATGATAATGCATACGCCTGGTCATACAAAAGGTAGTATATGCTTGTTATTTGAAAAATTTTTATTTACTGGTGATACATTATTTGCTGGTACTATCGGTAGAACAGATTTACCTACTGGCAATGCTAATGATATGTTAGGCTCACTTGCTAAAATAAAGAGATTAAAACAAAGTCTTATTATTTATCCAGGCCATGGAAGATCTACTATGCTACAATATGAAATATTACATAATCCCTATCTAATAGATAATTAAAATCATATATTTTTATTTTCTTAATTTCATTATTAAATATAGACCAAGTATTATAAAGATAATATTTGCAGACCAAGTAGCTAAAAATGTAGGTAGTAAAAAGATTACACCTAATGAATTCGTTAATGACTGCATACAAAAATATATAAATGAAATAAGCAAGGCAATAATATAGTTAATTTTCTTATTTTGAATTTGCACTTTTAAAACAAATGAAGCTCCTATTAGCATCATTACAATATGTGTAAACATATATGCATATCTGCTATGTAGAGCTATTAAAGTTGCTCTTATTTTCATTTCACTTTGCCCTAATGATTTTAATAAGTTAATATATGTTACTAATTCATTGGTTGTCATATTATCATAATTAACTTCTCGTAATACAGTTCTTATATCATTAGGGTTAATCATTATGTTTGAAATATACTTTTTGAAATAAGTTTCTTCTAACACAATGTTTGTATTATAGTGAAATGAGCGTAAAATACCATTGTATAAAATCCATCTTGTGTGATTCCATAGAGCATACTGTGCCATAATAATATCAGTTATTTCAAATTTGTTATTATATTTTTCAATTACAAGATTTTTAATAATTTTTTCACCAATATTACAATACTCTATCATAATTCTTTCATATCTTGACATAGCTAATATTAAATTATAGAACTTCGTCTCTAAGACTATATTTTTTTTCATAATTTTGTTTATCTTAATAAATTCTGTATATTTACTTGTTTTAGGAATAATAACTTCACGTATAGTGAAATCGCATAATCCTATAATACAACCTAATATAATTAGTAAAAAAATAATTTTGTCAATGTTTGTTCCTAAGGCCTTCATAGCAGTTATTTCATTATGTTTTGATAACTCGCCTACAGAAAATAATATAGATAGTAGTGTCACTATAGGTAAAAGTTGTGAAACCCAGCGCGGTATACTACAAAGTAAATGCAGTATAATTAGTAAAGTTGAAGCATTGTATTCTAGATAAAACCCCAAACGTTTAAATAATTCATATATTGTAGTTATAGTTAGTACAACTAACGTAATAAAGATAAAAATTTTTATAAAGTTTTTAGCAATATATTTAGTAATAATACTTACCATTAAGTTTTTACCAACTTGACAAGAAAAAAAATACCTACTATAGTTACTATAATATTTGGAATCCATAGTGCAATATTTGTAGGAATATAATGTTTTTCACTTAAATTTATTGATATAATAAGCATTAAATAGTAGAACATAATAATACATAGACTAGTAATAAATCCTATATTCTTATTATTGTTATTAGAAATTAAGCCTAACGGTAATGCACAGATTGTGAAAGCTAATGGCGCAACAGCAAAGACCCATCTAAACCAAAATTGTTGTTCATATTCAATAATATTAATATTATATTTTCTATAGTATTGCATTTTTTTGTAAATATCATATGATGACATTTCATATATTGATATTGTATTTGTACAATTATTAATAAGTTTATATAAATCTATAGTGAGATAGTAATACTTGAAATAGATAAGTGTGATACTATTTTTATTTGAATGATCTATATTTTGTAAACAACCATTATGTAAAATAAGCTTAAGAACTTTATTCTTATCAATATACATATTAACTAATGAGGCAGTTATCCTATTAGCAGAAGTTTTATTGTAAATATTGACTCTATACATAATTTTTTTTTTTTATCTACGCTATCTGCATATAGTGTATAATGACCTAATTTGATGTTTTTTTTGTCATTTAAATCTATGTATGAGTTATTTATTATAGCTGACTTAAATAAAGATTTAAATTTTGTATGACTTAACGGAGTAATAATATGATTAAAAAACAACATAAGAATAGAAATATTAAAAACAAGTATTATGGTAGGTATAAACAATGTAGTATAGCTTAGGCCAAGAGCTTTAAGTGCTATTATTTCGTTATCTACTGATAATCTACAATGTGCAATTAATATCCCAAACAGAACAGCCATAGGAATAGTAATGACTAAGATGTTTGGTAAAAGAAAAAAGAATAATTTAAATATAGTAATTAAATTAACTTTGTAAGCAATGAAAAGATCAAATAGATTTAATACTCTGTCAAGAACAAGTAAAGAAGAAAAAACAATCAAACCAAAACAAAAAGAAGAAAGAAACTCTTTTGTTATATATTGATGTAATTTCTTTATCAACATATAGCAAAGATTATTTTAGCCCCACACGATTTTATATGGTATTAACACACGATCAACTGCAATCTCAAAAAAATGGTCCATGTATTCTTTCCATGTAATTTTCATAAATGGATCTTGATTTGGCGGTGGAAGTAATATGTTTAATACATCTAAGTATATATGCAATACAGGTATAATCAAAGCAGGTGGAGTAAGTGCTACAGTCAAAATACATTTTGTTAAAAATATGAAAGATTCTTTCATGTTACTTATAAATGCTTGTGCTACTTCACTACGACCAACAGGCCTATTACTATACTGTGAAGTTTTATCATGTTTTATTAATGCATCTTTTATGTTATCAACAGTGTCATTAAAT
>JAISJB010000002.1 GCA_031261715.1 Endomicrobium sp. | reverse complement strand
CATTACTATTGGATCTTCTACTTCTTGTTTAGATGAAATGTTTTTATTCATTACTATTGGATCTTCTACTTCTTGTTTAGATGAAATGTTTTTATTCATTACTATTGGATCTTCTACTCCAACAATTTTATCTATTGTGGTATGTTTATGTCCACAACTGCACAAAAGACTAGTGATAATAAGCATACAAGATATAACTTGAATTCTTTTCTTTATCATATTATCTTAATAATATTATTTTGGTATAATAAATGCAAATATTATGAAGAATAATCTTACTTTTGAAGAAATTCAAAATAATTTAGAAATAAAAACTTATCTTGAGTTTATTGATAGTACATTCATAGCATATAAAGAATATGGAATTGGGCATGCTTTATATTCAGCTAAAATAGCAGAGAAAATTTTGAAGTCATTAGGTTATCATCATAGAGAACAAGAACTTGCAAAAATTGCTGCTTATGTACACGATATAGGAAACATGGTGTCTAAATATGATCATGATCAAAGTAGTGCCATAATGTTAATCAATATCCTTGGAGAAGTTAGGTGTAATAATGAAGAAGTATTTTCTATCATTACAGCAATAGGTTGTCATGAAGATAAAACTGTCGATCCAGTATCACCAATAGCTGCTGCTCTAGTATTAGGTGATAAAACAGATGTTTGTCATGAAAGGTTAAGAGTGGATGACTTATATTATATAGACAAACATTCTAATGTTATTTCTGCTTGTCAGAAAGTAGACATTGTAGTAAACAAAAAAAAGAAAACTATAGAACTACGTATTAAAATAAATACTAACATTTGTTCTGTAATGGACTATTTTGAATTATTTTTGTCTAGAATAAATTATTGTAGAAGAGCTAGCAATGTTCTTGATTGTAATTTTGAATTATATATCAATAAGGATAAATTTTTATGATTTCTTATAAATGTGGTAACTTCTGTCTTGTTAAAAATTCATCTGAATGTAAAGCACGGCTCGGACAAATTAATACTGCTAGAGGATTTATAGATACACCAGTATTTATGCCTGTAGGTACTTATGGAACAATTAAAGGAATTCCTTGTTGTCTTCTGCGTGATGCTAAAGTACAAATAATGCTTGCAAACTCATATCACTTATATCTTAGACCTGGAGCTGATTATATAAAAAAATCAGGAGGCATACAACAATTCAATTCTTGGCATAAACCTATGTTAACTGATTCAGGTGGCTTTCAAATTTTTAGTTTACAGAATTTTACCAAAGTATATGACGATGGAGTTGAATTTAAATCTCCCATAAATGGTGAAAAACATTTTTTTTATCCAGAAAAATCTATTAGAATTCAAAAGGATATAGGAGCTGATATTATTATGTGTCTTGATGAATGTACTACTTATCCTGTAGATTATAATATTGCGAAGAATTCTGTAGATTTAAGTATTAAGTGGGCTAAAAGATGTCATCATGAGTTTTATACATATAGTTCAATGACAGATAATACGCAAATATTATTTGGTATTATACAAGGATCAATATACAATGATTTAAGGATACAGAGTACATACGAAATGTTAGATATCAATTTTGATGGTTATGCAATAGGTGGACTTTCTGTTGGAGAGCCTAAACATTATATGTATTCAGTATTACAATCTGTTTTACCTATCTTGCCAACAAATAAGGCAAGATATCTAATGGGAGTAGGTAGTCCAGAAGACTTATGGAAATGTGTTGAATTAGGAGTGGACATGTTTGATTGTGTTATACCTACACGAAATGGCCGTAATGGACAAGTGTTAACAAGTATAGGTAAATTTAATATAAAAAATTCAAAATTTAAAAATGATTATAATTCATTGGATCCCAACTGTACTTGTTTAACTTGCAATGAATATTCTAGAGCTTATTTAAATTATTTAATCAAGTCTCATGATATTTTATATATGAGTTTATTATCGTTGCATAATATACATTTTATGATGAATCTTATGCATACAATAAGAGAAGCATTAAAACTTGATATATTTATTCAAGAAAAAGAAAAATTTTTAAAGCAATATAATGTAGGAGAATAAAAGATGAAGAAAATAATATTTATTTTAACTTGGTTGTATTTTTTTAATCCTTCTTTAGTGTTTGCTAAATCGCTAAATGAGTCATCTGTTGTGATGAAAATAGTACCATTAATATTTGTATTTATATTTTTCTATTTATTTTTATTAAGGCCACAATACAAAAAAAATAAAGATCATCAAAAATTGTTAAATTCGTTGAAAAAAGGAGATACTATTATTACAATAGGTGGTTTGTATGCACAAGTAATTGAGTTAAATGGTAATATTGTTAAAGCTCAGATTACAGATACTGTATGTGTTAAAATTGCTAAGCAAGCAATTTCTGTTGTTATACATGCAAAGGATAATTTTACTAAGCATAAAAATGAGTTATAATAATTCAAAGATAACTATTGAAAATGTAAAAAAGAATTTAGTTATTGATGCTTTTATTAAATCGTCTAATGATTATTTAAAGTCTATAGGATATACTGAACATGGAATAAGACATGTTAGTTTAGTTGCATCAATAGCTTCTAATGTTTTATCTCACCTTGATTATCCAAAAAGATTACAAGAGTTAGCTGAAATAGCAGGATATATTCATGATATAGGAAATGTAGTTAATAGAAAAAATCATGGACAATCGGCTGCGCTTATAGCCATGAAAATATTAAAAAGTATGGGAGCTACACCTTTTGAAGTGGCATTAATAATTTCTGCTATAGGGAATCATGAAGAAGGCATAGGAGATCCTGTTAACTCTATAGCAGCCGCTTTAATTTTAGCTGACAAATCTGATGTTCATAAAACTAGAGTTAGAAATCCAGATTTATCAAAATATGACATTCATGATAGAGTAAATTATGCTGTTGAGAAATCATTTTTAAAAGTTATTAAAGATAAAAAGATTATATCATTGCAGATAACGATAGATATGCAAATATCGAAAGTTATGGAATACTTTGAAATTTTTATGACTAGAATGCTTATGTGCAGAAAAGCAGCAAATTTTTTAGATTGTGCATTTGAATTAGTTATAAACGATAGAAAATTACTTTAAGTAGATTCTACAACTAATAACAAATATTAATGATAGTGATATAATATATCAATACAATTTTTTACTAAAAATAGTTCATAAAATTTGCAGGCGCAAAGTTGTATAAATATGATTCTCAATAATGGTAGTTAATTTCAATACAAAAGTCACTAATGGGTGCAAAAAATTAATAACATAACAGAACAAGACATTTCTCTAACATAATTGTAACTTGGTTATAATTTTATCATATAATACATACAGGAAAGATTGAAAAATAATTTTTAATGATAAACTATATTTTCTTTTATACCTATATAACTAAAATTTAAATTGTATTGAAAATATTAATTATATTACAAACTTATGATATAATTAGTAAAAATTTATAGTAGAGGAGTTAATAATGAAGGAATATTCAGATCTTCAACGTGCACGGAACATATTTAAGCCAATTCTTCCAAATGTTTTAAATAATGCAATAAATAACATAACACCTATTATACGAAACGAAGTTATCAATACTAATTTAAATATCAAAAAAATATTTCCTAATACATATGGTAAGCCAAATATTCATTTTAAAAATGGAGTTAATTGTTCAATTATAAAAAAAGCTATTAAAGTAGCAGTTATATTTTCAGGAGGACAAGCTCCTGGTGGACATAATGTAGTAGCAGGTATTTTTGATGGACTAAAAAGAGCTAATAAAAATAATGTATTAATTGGATATCTTGGTGGGGCTTCAGGTATTTTACATAATCAATATAAATCTATTGAGCAAAAAAACCTTTCAAATTATAGAAATACTGGTGGTTTTAATTTAATTTATTCTGGTAGAACAAAAATAGAAACTATAGAACAATTGTCTTTAATGAAAAAAAATTTTGCTTCTTGTAACATAGATGCTTTAATAATTATAGGAGGGGATGATTCCAATACAAATGCAGCTATTATAGCAGAATATTTTAAAAAACAAAACTCAACGACTTGTATTATTGGAGTCCCTAAAACGATAGATGGAGATTTACAAAATAAATATATTGAAATACCTTTTGGGTTTGATACTGCTACAAAAATTTATTCAGAATTAGTAGGTAATATTTGTATAGATGTATGTTCTTCACGTAAATATTGGCATTTTATCCGTTTAATGGGAAGGAGTGCTTCACATATTACTTTAGAAGTCGGCTTGCAAACACATCCAAATATTATTTTAATAGGGGAAGAAATCTTAGCTAAGAAAATGACACTTTCTAATATTGTTGACAATATTATCAATATTATCATTAAACGTTCTAATCTTAATAAAAATTTTGGAATAGTATTAGTTCCAGAAGGTTTAATTGAGTTTATACCAGAAATTAGAGAACTTATTGCTAACTTAAATGATATTATAGATAATCATGTTAAAATTATTGGACAATTGCAATCTATAGAAGAGAAGGAAAAATTTATATATAGTAAGTTATCAGCTGAATCATATAATTTAATAAAATCTCTTCCAAATAACATTGCATCTCAATTTATATTAGATAGAGATCCTCATGGAAATATACAAGTTTCATCAATTGAAACAGAAAAATTATTAATAACAATGATAGAACAGAAGCTTAATGAACTTAGCTCTATAGGAAAATATCATGGTTCATTCAATGCCATTTCGCATTTTTTTGGATATGAAGGACGTTGTGGAATGCCATCAAACTTTGATGCAAATTATGCTTATGCTTTAGGATATAACGCATCTATCCTTGTTCTTAATGGTATTACAGGGTATTTATCTTCCGTAAGACATCTTACACGAGATCCAGCTTTATGGGAATGTGGAGGTATTCCTTTGACAAATATGATGACTATTGAAAAAAGAAATGGAGTAGATAAACCTGTTATACAGAAAACTTTAGTTAATATTCATGCTAATCCATTTTTAGAATTTTTTAATAATAAAGATAAGTGGATTTTAAATGAAGATTATATTTCACCAGGCCCTATACAATATTTTGGTAGTAAAAATATAACCAATGTAATAACACAAACGTTAAAACTTAAACATAAAAAATGATTAAATGATAAAATATGATATAATTTAGCAGATTAATAGACTAATTGTGTAAAATGAATATAATATGAAAAGTATTTGTCAAAAAATCAAACTTGTTCAGAGTACTATAAATAGTATTATAAAACATACAAATAATAACCGTAATGTAACACTTATAGCTATTACAAAAACATTTTCATATCAGGATGTTTTACAAGCTTTAATGTGTGGTATTAAACATATAGGTGAAAGTAGAATACAAGAAGCGTTGCCAAAATTTGCACAACTTGGTTCTTCTTTAAACGGTATTATGAAACATTTTATAGGACATATACAATCTAATAAAGTAAAAAAAATTGTTGACAATTTTGATTTGATACATTCATTAGATAATGTTAAAATAGCTAATTTAATTAGTAAATATGCTAAAATTTGCAATAAAATTCAACAGTGTCTTATTGAAGTTAAGATGCAGAAATCAGAAAGTAGATCTGGTTTACATATAAAGTGTGTTAAAGAATTATATCAATATTGTTTAACAATTCCAAATATATCAATTAAAGGTTTAATGGTTATAGCTCCATACAACAGTTCAGTTGAGGAATTAAGCCAATGTTTTAAAAAAGTATATAAACTATTTCACGAACTAAAAATATATTTTGTACAACCTGAGTTTAATGTGTTATCTATGGGTATGTCTGCTGATTATAAGATAGCCATTGAAGAAGGATCTAACATGATAAGAATTGGTACAGCTATATTTGGTTAACGATGTTTAATCTTAATAATATTATGATGGTAAAATTTGCTAAAGGAGCAAATTAATAAATGATTATTAAAGTAAAAGTGATATTAAATGCTCAAAGAAATGAAGTAGTTAGTAGAATTGGATCTATATTGAGAGTGAAGCTTACTGCTGTTGCTGTTGAAGGAAAAGCAAACAAAGAACTGTGTGATTTTTTATCTGATTTTTTTGATGTAAAAAAATCTATGATTTTTCTAAGAAAAGGGGAACGAGGAAGGGAAAAAACAATTGAAATCACAGGTCGTTCTGAAGAAGAATTAAATGAAATCTTAGATTCAATACCTTAAAATTAATTGTTTATTGTTTATATAGGAGGTCTATAATAAATTAATGATTGAAGAAAATAATTATTCAAATACATTAAATTTACCTAAAACTGAATTTAAGATGAGAGCTAATTTTTCAAAAAGATCTCAGCTTTTTGTAGAGAAATGGAATCAAGAGGATCTTTACAAAAAAATTTGTAATAAAAACAAAAATAAAAAAACATTTATACTACATGATGGTCCTCCATATGCTAATGCTCACATACATCTTGGTACTGGTTTAAATAAGGTGTTAAAAGATTTTATAGTTAAATATCTTTCTATGTCAGGATATTTTGTGCCTTTTATCCCTGGATGGGATTGTCATGGATTACCCATAGAACAAATTGTATTAAAAGATTTAAACATTGATAAAAGTCAAATTAATAATATTTTATTTAGAAAAAAAGCAGAAAATTTTGTAAACAAATTTATTAGAATACAAAAACAAGAATTTCAAGCTTTAGGAATTATAGCAGATTGGAATAATCCATATTTAACTTTAAATAAAACATATGAATCGTGTATTATCAATATATTTAGAGATTTAGTTATGAATGGGTTTATATATAGAAAAAATAAACCTGTTTATTGGTGTACAACTTGTGAAACTGCTATGGCAGATGCTGAAGTTGAGTATAATCTTCATAAGACAAAATCTATCTTCCTTAAGTTTAATATAACTTCTTCAGTAAACAATAGTATATTATCACAATACAAAATTGCATTAAATAACTTCGCCATTCTCATCTGGACAACAACTCCGTGGTCATTACCTGCTAATATTGCTCTAGCCTTTAACGGTCAAGCTGATTATGTTTTTGCTATTTATAAGTTTACAAATGCTAAAGAAGAAAAACTTATAGTTGCAAAATCATTAGCATATAAAATTCAAAAACAAATAAAATCTATAGGATTTGAAACAATTTTAGAATTGAAAGGAGAAAAGTTTATAAACATTATATGCCAAAATCCTTTAATTCCAAATAAACAATCACAATGTGTTATTGCTAATTTTGTTAGTATACAAGATGGTACTGGAATAGTGCATATAGCTCCAGGACTTGGGCAAGAGGATTATCAAGTAGGTTTAGAATACAACTTTGATATATTTTCTCCAATTAATACTAAAGGTATATTTACAAATGAAATTCCTGAATTTGAAGGAATGAATATTTTTGAGGCTAATGATCTAATAATTAAGCAACTTTGTGACACAAAGAAAATTTTAGCAATAGTCAATATAGAACATTCATATCCATATTGTTGGAGATGTAAACGTCCTATTATTTTTAGAGCAACAAAACAATGGTTTTTATCTATGGAGCATAAACATCTCAGAGCAAAAATTTTAGATATTTTAAATAATATCAAATGGATACCACAGTATGGTAAAAATAGAATGATGGCAATGTTAAAAAATCGTCCTGATTGGTGTTTAAGCAGACAACGTTTATGGGGAGTGCCATTACCAATATTTTATTGTAATAAATGTTCTACCCCACTGCTTGATTTAAACGTTATTAATAGAATATCTGAATTATTTTATTTGAAAGGAAGTAATGTATGGTTTGAAATGAGTGAACCAGAATTATTAAAAGATCTTAACGTTCAATGTGCTTTATGTAAATCTAGAGAATTTATCAAAGAACAAGATATATTAGATGTATGGTTTGATTCTGGCTCTTCGTTTGAAGCTGTCTTAGCAAATAAATTTTATAAAGATTTACACGTTCCTGCTGATTTATATTTGGAAGGTAGTGATCAACATCGTGGATGGTTTCAAACTTCATTGATTTTATCTATGGCTACAAGAGAAACAATTCCATATAAAACTGTTTTAACTCATGGTTTTGTTGTTGATGGGGAAGGAAAGAAAATGTCAAAATCACTTGGTAATTTTGTATCAAATAACATTATGTTACATAAATATGGAGCAGATATGGTCCGTTTGTGGATAGCATCTAGTAATTATAAAGAAGATATCAAATTATCTGATGAAATTATGCACGTTTTAAGTGATATGTACAGAAAAATACGAAACACCATAAGATTTTTACTTGGAAACATCTATGATTTAAAATCTAACTTGATAGTACCTTTTAAAAAGATGCAGAAGATAGATCAATATGCTCTTAACGAAATTAATAAGCTTGTAGGTAAAATTACGATATATTATAGTAATTTTACTTTTCATAAAGTTATGAAAAGTATTAACGAGTTTTGTACTATCTTCTTAAGTGGTTTTTATCTTAATTCATTAAAAGATACTTTATATTGTGATAAACAAGATAGTTTTACACGTCTTAGTGCACAAAGTGCTATGTATGAAATTTGTTCAGTACTTATACGATTATTAGCTCCTATTTTATCTTTTACGGCTGAAGAAGCATGGCAAGAAATGATTAAATTAAACATTTTTGATGAAGAAGATTCAGTTTTTCTATCAAATTTTCCTACAGAAAATAATGATTATAATATTAATAAATATGTATATAATACGTGGAAAAAAATATTTTATATAAGAAAA